>CAYFLF010000117.1:0-6368 GCA_964343725.1 uncultured Bordetella sp. | reverse complement strand
GATGGAAGCGTTGAATGTTCTGCGTTTCATGGCAAATCCTTTACACATCGAAATCCCAAACTTCCGGTACTTGCATCAGCCGAAAGCGATGACAAAAGTGCAATACGCATCAAGACGGCATAGTTCATCCGGTCCTGAAAATTGATAGCACCTGCCCCACAAAACTTGAGTTTCTCTGGGTCGTCTCCACTACGACTGTCTCCGTCAACAAGTAAAGCATTGAAATCATCTACCCATTCCCAGACCATACCGTGGATATCGCGAATACCAAATACATTTGCTTCTCCACCCACGGCAGGCAATGCTTTAGAAGCAGGTTGCGCGTACCAGCCAAGAATGCGTTGCAGCCAACTTGGATCATTGCGTGCATCACGTCGCGTCGAATCCGCTGCAGCAACGTATTCCCATTCATCCCAGGTGGGTAAGCGGGCGTGTTCGCTTTCGCAATAGGCTTGGGCGGCAAACCAGCTCACATACACCACTGCTGAATTAGGCTTGGCGTTCTCACTATTCTTAAGATAGTTCGCGTCAGCAAATGTTCGCGGTATCTTGCGACGTTGCCATTGGGGATGTGTAGCAGTGAACTGCGCAAACTCTTTTTGTGTCACGGGTGTTTCACGCATTGAAAATGCAGAAATCACTATGGGTCCTTGACCCAACTTGTCTGAATCGCGAGCCAAGGCGCTATTGAGTGTGCCAGAGGGGAGGGGAATGTATTCCATTCCTTGCACTGACGGAGCACCAATAGCGATGGAAATCAAAATCACGCATCGCCAAAGTAATTGGCTCTGATGCTTTTTCATTTCAGTGCGCTGCCTCTGCCTTTGTAGCTTTGGTAGCACGAACTTTTTTCACATCGGATGCGTTGACTTGCGACCCATTGTTGCCCCAACTGTTGAGGACATAGGTCAATATATTGGCGACCTCGTCATCATTGAGTTGATTCATCGGTGGCATAACTGAGTTGTATTCGGTGCCATTGACGGTCACCTTCCCGCTTAGACCATTGAGCACAACACTAATCGTGCGCTGAATTTCGCCTTTAAAGAAGTCGCTCTTAGCTAAGGGTGGAAACACGCCAGTCAAACCTGCTCCATTACCTTGGTGACACACACTGCAGGTTCCAGCAAAAAGCTGTTGCCCCGCTTTGATTTGCTCTTGCTTGGTCAATGTCCCTGCTGCTGCAGCTTGGGTGGCTACGGTTACCGCTGCCAAGTTAGGTTGTGCGCGATCCCCTAAATAGACCTCGTCTAATTCCTTGCCTGAGTAAATGGCTTTGTTTTCTGGACCTTCAATTTTCAAAATGGCCAAAGCACCTTTGTTAAAAGCGCGCGTCAAAGAGTGGTCTACCAGTACATAGCTACCAGGCACTTTGGCTTTGAAAGAAACAATGGCAGCTCCCCCTGCTGGTATTAAAGTGGTTTGTACATTTTTCTGTACATTGGTACCACCTTCGTATCGCACATTGTCAAAAATCGCACCAATTACATGAAAGCTTGAGGTTAAATTCGGGCCTCCATTTCCAACATACAAGCGCACGGTTTCACCAACCTTGGCTGTAATTGCTTTGTCACCAGTTAGGGCTCCCTCAGCACCATTGAACAACACATAGGTTGGCTTTTCATCAATGGCTTTTTCCATATCGAATGGTTGGGCACCTTTTTCACGGTATTTGCCAGTGGTATAGAAATCACCTTGCATCACGTAAAACTCTTTATCAACTTTAGGCATGCCTTGTGGCGGCTCGACCAAGATCAGCCCATACATGCCGTTTGCTACGTGCATACCTACAGGGGCGGTGGCGCAGTGATAGACGTAAATGCCTTCATTTAACGCTTTGAATGTGAAGCGAGATTGATGTCCAGGCGCGGTGAAACTAGATGCAGCACCGCCCCCTGGGCCAGTGACACCATGAAGATCAATGTTGTGAGGCATCTTGCTACTAGGGTGATTCTTTAAATGAAACTCCACCGTGTCGCCTTGCCGCACACGAATAAAACTACCCGGTACAGTGCCCCCAAATGTCCAAAAGGTGTAGCTCACACCTTCTGAGATGGGCATTTCTTTTTCAATTACCTCTAATTCAACGATTACTTTTGCAGGGTAAGTTCTGTTCGTAGGTGGAGGTACCAATGGCGGGCTAGTTAGTACGGCCATGATAGGTTTGCCCTGCGGCGGCCCGAAATCACCGGGCTCTTTGTTGGCGGCCTGTGCAGTGACACAACCAATCATCAACAAAAAATATATCCACGTCTTGAATCGTTTCATGGCGAGCTCCTCAGTTAATACCTAGAGAATTCATAGGTTCATTCTGTAGAGGATCTGCCCATTTGAATTTGCGCTAGATCAAAGGAAGTAGGAATCAGATCGAAATCTATTACACCGGCTAGCATGGTGAAGTCGATGTCCTTGGCTTTCTCTAAAGTAAGTATTAAAGCGCAAGGGCTAACCCTAGGTTTGCGATTTGTTTGATACAACAAATATTCTTTTGTAATATTTGAAGTTGGAGTATTCAAGGAGTTCATATGCCGACTTGGAAAGACATTCGCGTCGTCAGTAAAAAAGACATGAACAAGCGCATTGCACGCTTCGACCGTCTTAAAGGATCTGATGGGGGGTTGCCAGACAGCCCTCTGCCCGAATGCCAACGCACGCTTTACGCTGTTATTGGTTTTCAACCACCTAAAAAAGCAAATCGGGCTACTACTTCTCCAGTAGGTGATGATGCTTCAACTAAACCAGCCATAGCGATTGCGGAAGGCTTCAATCTAGGCTACGCCAAAGCCAAACCTGGTTGTGGTCCGCTGATGCATAACCACGATACCAATGAGACCTTCATCCCTATGACCGGCGTCTGGCGTTGCGAATGGAATGAAGGCAAGCATAAACAGCACGCTGATCTCAAACCCTACGATGTGATCTCATTTCCACCTGGGGTAGCACGCCGGTTTATGAATGTGACATTCGATCAGCCTGAGGAGGAGCATCTGTTGATGTTCGTCATTGGAGGAAATCAACCTCGAGCCGAATTCACCCCACTGGCAATGCAACGCTGCAAAGAGTACGCGCAGCAAACCCAGAATCTAGCCTAACAAGGAGACTGACATGGCTGCACTATTACCTCATATCGACCCCGATGGCTTGCTTGAGTACTCTGTGGTTTACACCGATAGAGCCCTGAATCACATGTCTCAGCGCTTTCAAGATGTCATGCGTGACATATCAGGCATGCTCAAACAGGTTTATAAAGCCCATAGCGTGGCGCTGGTACCTGGCAGTGGCACTTTTGGCATGGAAGCCGTCGCCCGTCAATTCGCTGGCGGTCAAAAGGTTTTGGTGATTCGCAATGGATGGTTTAGCTATCGTTGGACTCAGATTTTTGAGATGGGTCAGATTCCTTCCGAGCAGATCGTACTTAAAGCAAGGCCATTGAGCGCTGCCCCTGAGGCACCTTGGGCTCCATGCCCGATTCAAGAAGTGGTTGCGACCATATTGAAAGAAAAGCCCGCTGTTGTCTTTGCGCCGCATGTAGAGACCAGTGCTGGCATGGTGCTGCCCGATGACTACATACGCCAAGTGTCAGATGCGGTGCACCAAGTAGGTGGCTTGATGGTGCTCGACTGCATTGCTTCAGGTGCCTTATGGATCGACATGCAAGCCACAGGAGTGGATTTGCTGGTTAGCGCTCCACAAAAGGGATGGAGTAGTTCACCATGCTGTGCCATGGTGATGCTCAGTGAGCGCGCCAGATTGGCCATCGATGGCACCCAGAGCAGCAGTTTTTCTTGTGACCTCAAAAAATGGATGCAGGTAATGGAGGCTTATGAAGCGGGTGGCCATGTCTATCACACTACCTTGCCCACCGATGCCTTGACTCGCATGCGTGACATCATGTTTGAAACCCGTGAATATGGATTCGAGAAGGTTCGCCAAGAACAAATCGAGTTGGGTCGTCAGGTTCGAGCTTTGCTTGAAGGGTGTGGCATCCGTAGTGTGGCCGCTGAAGGGTTCAAGGCCGCTGGTGTGGTGGTTAGCTACACCCGTGACCCTGAGATACAAAACAGCAAAAAGTTTTTGGCATTAGGACTGCAGACCGCAGCAGGCGTTCCCCTTCAGTGCGATGAGCCCAAGGATTTCATGACTTTCCGAATCGGCCTTTTCGGTTTGGATAAATGGCACCAGCCTGAGCGTAGCGTTCAATATCTCTCACAAGCACTGGAACAGTTGGGTTACACCCGTAAAGTGGCTTAAGCCCTATCAAGCCTATAAGCTGGTTGAAATAGGGCTTTGCTGATTTACTGATGCGTATTACGCTTAGAAGCTGAATTTGTGTCGTTTATTTTGTTTGAGGCGTCTTCAATATCAAGCTTCACGATACGCTGATATTCGACAAGCGCTTCATGACGGGTTTCAAAATTTTCTAGCAATACATATTCTGTTCCCGACAACTTGGTGAAATTGGCATGCGATAGTATTTCGTGTCGACCATCTCTTTCAATCAAGTACCAAGAGTTTTCGAAATTCATGATTCAGCCCTTTCGTTTATCTATTGGGTGAGCTATTAAAAGCCTTAAAAGCTTTCATGATGGCTTCTTTTCCATCATTATCTAAATGAACTTGAGGTGGGCGGACATTCTCCCAATCAGACTGACGATAAAACTGCGACAACATTAATTTCATGGCAGGAATTGGAGGGTAGTTTGCAATATATTTTTCAAGTTCAGCAAATTTTTCGTCAGGCTGCTTAACTTTCATGCCAACAATTTTGGTTACTTGCGCTGGCATATCACCGTGCAACAGATGGCTTAAGTCATCTGGTATCAAATTAGCCATGATTGAAATCACAGTATTGGGTTTGAGTAACTTGAAGTTGGTTTCGTGAGTTGGTATGACTTTAAGATGACTTCCAAACGATCTAATCAAATCCATAGTGTTGTTAATATGAACACTCTGATCGACGATACCAGCCAATGTGTTTGGATGGCTCTGTAATAAATCAACAATGCTGTTTTCTGGAGCCTCGGAAATATTACCCAATTGATGAATAAACAGGTGCCAATCTGGTTGGTGTATTTTGTTGATAACTTGTGTGAAAAAAGCGGTAATGCCGCTACTAGCAAGAGGATGAAACAAAACAGGTGGTGCAACTAGAAAATGGCGAACACCTCTTTCGTAGGCTTTGCTTATTAGATTGACAGCATCAGGAACTGCAGAGGTGCAAACTCCTAAACATAGATTGCTGGGTGCAACGCCTTCCGCGATAACCTTTTGTAAGGTGCTTAGTTTTTCTTCACTTGAAAAATAAGCTCCTTCACCACCATGACCAAAGAGTACAAATTTTTCAAAACCCTTTGCACTTAAATTTCTTAAGTGATTTTTTAAAAGTGGCTCATGGATATTGAATTCTTTGTCTATTGGCGTGAGAACATCAATCCAAACACCACGGAATTCATTGGAATGGTTTAAGTCGTTACTCATAATGAATTGGTAAAAAAATTATTTTGGATGGTGCTTTACACCGTAGCTATGGGTGTTGCTGGAGAACCAATAGCGCCAGGTAATCTTAAGGGCGGTGCTGTCAATAAGAATCTTGATCGATTGTGTGACCTTAGCCAGTTTGCAAGCGGGGATAGGTGCCATATTTCACCTAAATGAACGCCTAGTTTGAATAAGCAATGCTCGTGAAGAGGTAAGGTTGCGCAAACACCTGCCTTATGCGTTGCTGGATGCCCCTCAACAGCATAGTTGTCTGCAATCAAGGCTACTAGCCCTGAATCGGTTACCCATTGCAATAGCTTTGGATCTCGCCCTTCCAGGACGGCACAACTATTTTCCAGCACATGGCCATCAGGCTCTTTATTCATTTCCAACAACACATCTGCAAAACCTGTATGAAAACAGACCATATCCCCTGATTCAACGCTCAGCTTATCTTTTTTAATGATTTCCATGAGAAGATCGTAATCAACATTGACCCTTTTACGTCCAACATGGGCGTGCAAATCGATCATGACGGCTCTTCCTTGCACACATTTTTCAGACATTTTTTCAATACCAAGGGACTTTGCTTGAGAGGTTGATTCCCGAGGAATTTGGGCAAAGTTAAATATTCCAGCCCCTTCTGGTTTGTCGGGTCCTATTACGTCAATTCCAGCCCGATAGCCGTTGTAATAAACGGGTTCAGGTTTGCCATCGCCGTTGGCGTCAAACATCGAGCCCACATGCGCAAAGCTGTCCCATTGTGTGCTGTATTGCAAATGCATGATGACCAAGTCATCGCTGACAACATCGCTGCAATTGGGATCATCACACCATAGTTGGTAATTGAGATTGGGTTTCCCATTTCTTACGGTAGGCCGCAAGACAGG
>CAYFLF010000116.1:0-6378 GCA_964343725.1 uncultured Bordetella sp. | reverse complement strand
TACACAGTTGCTCAAAGCCTCAGCTTTGTATGCCAGTGCGCCGGTTGAGGCGATTGGTCCCCAATTTATCAATGCGGTTGCGCTCTACAACACCGACTTGCCGCCCTTGGATCTGCTAGACGCCTTACAGCGCTTAGAGAACACGGCAGGACGTGAAAGGCCTTACCTTCATGCGCCCCGCACATTGGATCTCGACATGATTTGGTACGGCGACCTGACGCTCCACTCACCTCGACTCACATTGCCCCATCCACGTTGGCAGCAGCGCGCCTTTGTGTTGGTGCCTTTGGCAGAAATTTGCCCAGAATTGGTGAAAACCGAATGGTTAGAGCAGGTGAAAGCGCAGGAAATCGCCCGTTTGTAGGCTGCGCTTACACTTTCATGTGTCATGAAAACTCACTGAGACCTCACGAAAACGGAGATCGCCCATGTTGTTTGGAAAGTTACTGCCCACCGAGGGCAATTTTTTCGTCATGTTTAACCAGCACGCTGACTGCATCGTGAATGCAGCGCGCGCTTTTTCCCAACTGGTAGCCCATTACAGCGACCCGATTCTCCGAGACAAATACAACCAAGAAGTGATCAACGCCGAGCACGCGGCTGATCGGGTGACACACGAAGTCAACCGCATGATCCACAAAACCTTCATCACGCCGATCGACCGCGAGCAAATCCACTCGCTCATCAACACCATGGATGACGTCGCCGATCTTTTTCAGGACTCAGCAGAGACCATGTCTTTGTATGACGTCAAGCAGATGACCGAAGAGATTTCCCGATTGACTGACCTCAGCCTGAAATGCTGTGAGCGGGTTAGCTATGCCGTCAAACTGTTGGAGAAAATCAGCGATCCTGCGACCGCCGATGCGGCGCTCAAAACCTGCGAAGAAATCGACAAGCTCGAATCGGACGCCGACCGTGTCATGCGTAGCGCGATGAGTAAGTTGTTTCGAGAAGAAGCGGATGTTCGTGAACTGATCAAACTCAAGGCGGTCTACGAATTACTTGAAACCATCACAGACAAGTGTGAAGACGTGGCTAACCTCATCGAGGGCATCGTCCTCGAAAACTCCTGACCCCGCGGAGACCCTATGGATACCGTACAAACTGCCTTTTGGGTGGTCGCACTCTTGGTCGTTTTAGCGCTGGCGTTTGACTTCATGAACGGGTTTCATGATGCCGCCAATTCCATCGCTACGGTGGTTTCCACAGGCGTTTTAAAGCCTGCACAGGCGGTTTTGTTTGCGGCGTTTTTCAATTTCATCGCTATCTTTATCTTCCACCTGAGCGTGGCAGCCACCGTGGGCAAGGGGATTGTGCAGCCGGGCATTGTGGATACCCATGTCGTGTTTGGTGCCTTGGTGGGTGCCATCACTTGGAATGTCTTGACCTGGTACTACGGCATACCCAGCAGTTCTTCGCATGCGCTCATAGGCGGTATCACGGGCGCTGTGATTGCCAAAGCAGGCACGAGTGCACTCATTGGCGCGGGTATTTTGAAGACGGTGCTTTTTATTTTTGTTTCGCCTTTACTCGGATTTATGTTGGGCTCGTTCATGATGGTGGTGGTCGCTTGGCTCTTTCGTGGATTTAGACCCTCGCGAGTTGACAAGTGGTTTAGGCGATTACAGCTGGTCTCGGCTGGCGCCTACAGCCTAGGCCATGGTGGCAACGATGCCCAAAAAACCATAGGCATTATTTGGATGTTGCTGGTCGCTACGGGCTACGCGACGACGGAAGACAAATCGCCTCCCTCTTGGACCATCGTGAGTTGCTATTTGGCAATTGGCTTGGGCACCATGTTTGGCGGCTGGCGCATTGTCAAAACCATGGGACAGCGGATTACCAAGCTCAAACCAGTCGGTGGGTTTTGCGCCGAAACTGGGGGCGCGATGACGCTATTTTTGGCTACAGGCTTAGGCATTCCTGTCTCCACCACCCACACGATCACGGGTGCGATTGTGGGGGTCGGCTCTACCCAAAGGGCAAGCGCCGTGCGCTGGGGCGTTGCTGGCAATATTGTTTGGGCTTGGGTCCTGACCATTCCCGCGAGTGCGTTTGTTGCGGGCGTGTCTTATTGGTTGAGTTTGTTAATTTACTAAATTCACTAGCTTTACTAACGGACAGGAACAGCGAAGTTTGCTTTACTGCGAAATCTTCTGCGCCTCTTCAATTTGGTATTCGAAATAGCGCTGGATGCTAAAAACAATGCTCGACATGAGCACTGTGGCGCCAATGAGTAACGATAAAACGATAGCGCCAATCGTCATCCAATTGGTTTGCCCTTGAGGCGCGTCAGAAGCGGCCTCAGGGTTGAACTTGGCATTCCAAGCTTCTTTGGTCATCAAAGCGTAGACGATTGCATTTAAAGCGCAACCCGCAAAGCAAAAACCAGCTAGCGGAATCAGCAACCAACTGGCCACATCGTCCAATCCGAAGTCTTGCACCCGTTGTAAGCCATACATTCCCAAAGCCGTAGGAATAGGCAGTAGCCAGCCCAAAGTGTCCCAAATGCCAAATAAATAAAAGCGGTGCAATCCCAAAGGCCCGCCCAGAAACGCCAGCCACGCTGCGAGAGTTTTGTTTTTCATGACGGAAAGTGTATCTCTGGCTATAATGGAAGGCTTTTCAGCGTGTCGCTGGCCGGGTGGCCTAGCGCGTGTCTCAAACGCTGGAATATCTCACCCACCCGAAGGATTCACTATGGTCGTCATTCGACTCTCACGCGGCGGCTCCAAAGCCCGTCCGTTTTTTAACATTGTTGTGGCTGATAAGCGCGACCGTCGCGACGGCCGTTTCATCGAGCGTATCGGTTTTTACAACCCATTGGCCAAAGGTGCTGCTGAAGGCTTGCGCATCGCACAAGACCGTTTGACTCACTGGACCAGTGTTGGCGCCCAGTGTTCGCCAACCGTTGTTCGTTTGGCCAAACAGGCGGCCAAAGCAGCCGCTTAAACAAATACCCAGGCGCCGTCATGACGCTTGCCTTCGAGGCCGCAGAACTTCCTGCGGACGCCATCGAAGTAGGGCGTATTGCAGACGCATGGGGCATCAAAGGTTGGTTCAAAGTTTTGCCCTACAGCGCTTCTCCGGAAGCGCTTTTTTCTTCCAAGCGCTGGTTTTTACAACCAGCCGAAAAAGGTGCCAAAACCTTCTCTGGCACTGTCTTACTCAAAATCAAAGAAGCCAAAGACCACTCCGATGCAGTTGTCGCCCATGCGCAGGAGATTGACGACCGCAACGCGGCAGAGTTGCTCAAAGGCGCGCGCATCTTTATCTCCCGTTCCAGCTTTCCAACCCCAGAAACGGATGAGTACTACTGGGTAGACCTGATCGGTCTTGAAGTGGTCAACCGAGAGGGCTTAGCCCTAGGGCAGGTGAGCGACCTTTTAAATACGGGTCCTCAAGCGGTGTTAGTGCTTGCTTACTTACACGAAGGCAAGAGCAAAGAGCGCATGATTCCATTCGTGAATGCGTATATCGATGGCGTCGATTTACAAGCCAAGCGCATCACAGTCGATTGGCAGCCTGATTTCGACACTTAGTCACTATGCGTTTTGACGTCATCACCCTTTTTCCAGAGATCTTCGAGCCCTTTCTAATCAGTGGCGTCACACGCCGTGCTTACGAATCGGGACAAGTGACCGTCAAACTCTGGAATCCCCGCGAGTATGCGCAAGGCAACTACCGCCGAGTAGACGATCGGCCTTTTGGCGGTGGCCCTGGCATGGTGATGATGGCCGAACCCCTAGCCGCTTGCGTAGAAGCGATTCGCGCAGAGCGTGGCCAAGATCGTCTTACTGCGCCGTTGGTATTTTTTTCCCCAATCGGCCCCACGTTGCAACACACCGCTGTGCAAAAGTGGGCCGACAGTGCTGGCGCAGTTTTGCTTTGTGGGCGCTACGAAGGCGTTGACCAACGCTTTATTGACCAATATGTGGACCAACAAATCAGCTTAGGCGACTTTGTTCTCTCTGGTGGCGAAATCCCTGCCATGGCTTTCTTAGATGCCGTCACCCGTTTGCAACCGGGCGTTTTGAACGATGACGACAGTTCGCAAATGGACAGTTTCCACCCCGCCTTGGATGGTTTGCTCGATTGCCCACACTACACCCGCCCCGAGCAATGGCAAGGGCAGGGAGTGCCTGAGGCGCTTTTGTCGGGACACCATGCCCAAATCGACGCATGGCGTCGCGCCCAGCGTTTAGTGCTAACCCAGCGCGTTCGACCAGATTTGATTAGCGCGGCACGCGCTGCAGGCCTCTTGACCACCGAAGACGAGGCTATCCTTACTCAGCAAAAGTCGCTATAATCGTGGGCTTTTCGATCCTCTGGCCGGCCGCTTTGGGTTTTTTGCATAAAAAACACCATAAGCCTTTTGTGTAGCGCGGTCATGATCCATCTGAGGTCTTTATGAATTTAATCCAAACCCTTGAGGCAGAAGAAATTGCGCGCCTCAACAAAAAAGTTCCCGAATTTGCGCCTGGCGACACAGTCGTTGTCAACGTCAATGTGGTGGAGGGCACACGTAAGCGTCTGCAAGCTTACGAAGGTGTTGTCATTGCCAAACGCAACCGTGGTTTAAATAGCGGCTTTACGGTTCGCAAAATCTCCAGCGGTGAAGGCGTTGAGCGTACGTTTCAAACATACAGCCCCTTGATCGCCAGCATCGAGGTCAAGCGCCGTGGTGATGTGCGTCGTGCCAAGTTGTACTACTTGCGTGACCGTAGCGGCAAGTCAGCCCGCATCAAAGAAAAACTCGTCACCAAGTCTGCTGCTGCCAACAAGGCCGCTGCCGCAGCAGCCCAATAAGCCACTACCAGCTTTGGCTCCCCATAAGCCACCCCAAGTGTTCACTTGCGGTGGCTTTTTAATTGCGCAAAATGGCTAGACCAAATTTTGACCCACTACAAGTTCCGGTTGATCGAATAGACAGCCATCTTGCGGCTGTACCCAGCGATAGATTAGCGGCAGAGGCCTTACAACAACGTTTTGCACACCCGCCCAATTGGCAACCGGAAATTTTGCGCGAGCGCAAATTCATGGAACGAGAGCCAGCTAATGCAGCTGTTTTGATGGGTGTCGTGATGCGTGCGGAACCCACCATATTGTTGACCCAGCGTACTGAACATATGAGTACCCATGCTGGTCAAGTTGCATTTGCTGGTGGAAAGTGCGATGCACATGACGCCGATGCCGCTGCAACTGCTTTACGCGAAGCTTTTGAAGAAATAGGACTTGAAGCGCATCATGTGAAGGTGCTGGGCGAATTGCCGACTTACATCACGGGGTCTGCCTTTCATGTCACCCCGATCGTTGCATTGATTGACCCCGCTATGCAGCTTCGTATCAATACACACGAAGTTGCGAGTGCTTTTGAGGTGCCCTTGGCATATTTAATGAATCCCGCCAATCACCGTTGGCATGTCTGGGAATTTGAAGGCGTTCAACGCCAATGGTTATCGATGCCCTATCAAGACGGGCCTGATCAGCGATTCATCTGGGGCGCTACTGCGGGCATGATTCGCAACTTATATCGATTCTTACTAGCCTAGTCGTTATCATCGGGCTATGAGTTTCCTGGCCCTACTCTTTGCATTTTTGATAGAGCAAGTGCGCCCTTTGGCCCATGACAACTGGGCCCATCGGGCCTTGCGGGCTTGGCTAGAGTGGATCAGCCATACATTCGATGCAGGTCAAGAGCGTCTCGCGTGGATGACGTGGGCCTTGGCGGTGGGCGTGCCTTCGTGCCTCTCGGTTGTCATCCACTGGAGTTTGCTGGCTTGGTTGGGGTGGCCTGCTGCCATGCTGTGGAGTGTCGGGGTCTTGTATTTGGCATTGGGTTTTCGTCAATTTAGCCATTACTTCACAGATATTCGTGATGCTTTGGAAGAGGGAGACGAACAACAGGCGCGCGAAGCGCTGGCACATTGGAAGCAGGTATCTGTAGGTACTTTGCCTCGACAGGAATTATTGCGACATGTGATTGAATTTTCGGTGTTGTCTGCACATCGTCATGTGTTTGGCGTGATGGCGTGCTTTTCTGTATTTGCTGCATTAGGGTTTGGACCTGCGGGTGCTGTCATCTATCGAATGAGTGAATGGGTCGCAAGGTTTTGGGCGCTTACGCCAATTGCTGATACGAAATTTGTCAGTACGGCTCTGCAAGCGTGTGCAAAGAATGCTTGGTATGTGGTGGATTGGTTACCTGCACGTATGACTGCTGTGGCATTTGGCGTAGTTGGTAATTTTGAGGACGCTATCGATTGCTGGCGTAACTACGCGCAACGCTTCTCAGACGATAACGATGGCGTGGTGATTGCCGCCACATCGGGCGCTTTGAATGTGCAACTCGGAGGTGCTGCTTTAACTTCCACC
>CAYFLF010000115.1:0-6433 GCA_964343725.1 uncultured Bordetella sp. | reverse complement strand
ACACGAAAAGGTCTAGGCCAGCTAGCCAAGGGTTGGAGAAGTCAGCTACATATTCCTGTGATTGCAGTGACAGGAAGCAATGGAAAAACAACGGTCACACAAATGCTTGCCAGCATTTTGCGATGTGCTTTGGGTGATGATGCATTGGCGACGCAAGGCAATTTAAATAATGATATTGGCGTGCCACAAACTCTCTTGCGCTTACGCGCATCGCACCGTGGTGCTGTTGTGGAGTTAGGCATGAACCATCCTGGTGAAATTGCGTGGCTGGCAGAGATCGCGCAACCAACGGTTGGGTTGGTGAACAACGCTCAACGTGAACACCAAGAATTCATGGTCAGTGTAGAAGCGGTGGCAAAAGAAAATGGTGCGGTGATTGCAGCACTACCTGCAGATGGCATCGCTGTTTTTCCAGCAGACGATACGTTCACATCTATTTGGAAAAAACTAGCAGGCCAGAGGGCTTGTATGACTTTTTCCATGCAAGCAGCAGAGCACCAAACAACGCCAGCAGATGTGTGCCTAAACAATGCTGATTGGCAAGGTGACCATTGGCTATTAGAAGTAACAACACCCCAAGGTAGTTTGAAGACCCAGTTGCATTGCGCAGGACGTCATAACGTCAGCAATGCGCTAGCTGCGACGGCTGCCGCACTCGCAGCAAACATCGCTATAGAAAAAATTGCAGAAGGATTGGCGAAATTTGAACCTGTCAAAGGCCGTTCACGCGCCTATGTGGTGCATGTGGCAGGTAAACAAGTGAATGTGGTGGATGACTCCTATAACGCTAACCCAGATTCCGTCAAGGCAGCAATCGATTTATTGGCTGAATTACCCAAACCACAAATATTGGTTTTGGGAGATATGGGTGAAGTTGGTGATGATGGCCCAGAGTTTCACCGCGAAGTAGGACTGTATGCGCAGCATAAAAATATTGATACGGTGCTGTGCTTAGGCGAACTGACGACGCATACGGTGCAAGCTTGCGGCGCATGCGCACAGCACTTTGCCGATATCGACACACTCAATCTTCAGCTTCGTCATCTATTACCCAAGTCTGCCAGCGTATTGGTCAAGGGTTCGCGCTTTATGAAGATGGAGCGCGTATTGGACGCTATAGCAAACCAATCAGAACAACACACTCAGGAGACCACGCCATGTTGATCACCTTGGCGCAATGGTTGCAAAGCTTATCGCCTGAATTTGGGTTTTTCCGAGTGTTTCAGTACATCACGTTTCGCGCAGTGATGGCGGCATTGACTGCCTTAGTGATTGGCTTATTTGCAGGACCTGCAGTGATTCGGCATTTGGTGTCATTAAAAATTGGCCAACCTATTCGTGACTATGCCATGCAGTCACATATGGTCAAAAGTGGCACCCCCACCATGGGCGGTGTATTGATCTTGATCGGAATAGGTGTCTCTACTTTGTTGTGGGCAGATTTGACGAACCGATTCATATGGATTGTGATGATCGTCACTTTTGGATTTGGTGCGATTGGTTGGGTCGACGACTGGCGCAAGGTGGTTCATAAAGATCCTGAAGGCATGCGCTCTAAAGAAAAATACATGTGGCAATCCTTGATTGGATTGCTCGCAGCTTTGTATTTGGTATTTAGTATTTCAGAGAGCAGTAATTTGCGCGTGCTCGAGCTCTTTTATTCATGGATGCAATCGGGCTTTGATGTGGACTTGCCACCTAAAGCAGGCTTGTTGTTGCCTTTTATGAAAGAAGTAAGTTACCCCTTAGGCGTTTTTGGTTTTGTGATCTTGACCTATCTGGTCATTGTGGGGTCAAGCAACGCGGTCAATTTGACGGACGGATTAGATGGGCTAGCCATCATGCCGGTGGTGATGGTGGGTTCCGCATTGGGCGTATTTGCCTACGTCACGGGTAGCTCGGTGTACTCCAAATATTTGATATTTCCGTATATCCCAGGCTCTGGTGAATTGATGATTTTCTGTGCCGCCATGGCGGGGGCGGGCTTGGCGTTCTTGTGGTTTAACACCCACCCTGCGCAAGTATTTATGGGGGACGTAGGCGCCTTGGCTTTAGGTGGGGCCTTGGGCACGATTGCTGTCATCGTTCGACAAGAAATAGTGCTGGCCATCATGGGTGGAATTTTTGTAGTCGAAGCCATATCGGTCATGTTGCAAGTGGGCTACTTCAAATACACCAAAAAGAAATATGGCGAAGGTCGACGCATTTTGAAGATGGCGCCCTTACACCACCATTTTGAAAAATCTGGCTGGACGGAGACGCAAGTGGTCGTTCGTTTTTGGATCATCACCATGCTGTTGTGTTTGGTGGGTATGTCTACATTGAAATTAAGGTAAGGCTGCATGCGCGCACTGCAACAACTCTCTGTACTGGTTTTGGGTCTTGGCGACTCAGGACTGGCGATGGTGCGTTGGTGCGTCCGCCACGGAGCAAACGTGATGGTAGTAGACACGCGCGAGCATCCACCGCATCTTGCAGAGTTACAAGCACAGCATCCTGATGTGGTGTTTCAACATGGACCGTTTGATGCGTCATTGATTGAAGGGCAGTCCGTTCGTGCAGTTTTCAAAAGCCCAGGACTGAGCCCTGAATCGGTAGCGCCTGTATGGCAAGCGGCGCAAGCAGCTGGTTTATGGGTGGGTACAGAACTCACTTTGTTTGCACAAGCCTTAGAAGAATTAAAAACAGACAAGCAATACTCGCCACACGTTTTAGCCATCACCGGTACGAATGGCAAAACAACGGTCACGTCTTTGACAGGGCAGTTGTTAGAGCGCGCAGGTATGCGGGTGGCGGTAGCAGGCAATATTGGTCCCACCCTGCTCGATACCTTGGGTAGCGCGTTAGAACAAGAACAATCGCAGTGGCCACAAGCATGGGTGTTGGAGTTATCCAGTTTTCAACTCGACCAAGTCGACAACTTTGAGCCGACTGCTGCCACCGTGCTGAACTTGACCCAAGACCATTTAGATTGGCATGGGGATATGGCCGCTTATGCAAAAGCCAAAGCAGGTATTTTTGGTCGGCAAGCTTCTATCGTGCTCAACCGTGATGACAGCAACGTCATGGCAATGTTGCCTGCACCTGTTGCCAAAACCAAGGGAAGCAAACAACCACCGCGCGAGGTCATGCGATTTGGCGCTGATATGCCCACCCAACACGGCGATTGGGGCTTAGAAACTGTCAATGGCATGACATGGTTGGTGCGTGCATTGAATGTCGATGAAACCAGAAAATCTCGTGCATCCACTGAGACAGAAATCTATATACAACGCCTCTTGCCTGTAGATGCTTTACGTATTCGTGGTCGTCACAATGCGCTCAATGCGATGGCAGCGCTGGCATTGGCAAGTTCAACTGGTGCGCCCTTGGCTTCGATGTTGTATGCCTTGCGCGAATACCGAGGTGAGCCGCATCGTGTGGCATCAATAGCTGTTTTGCAAGATATTGAGTACATCGACGACAGCAAAGGCACCAATGTAGGCGCTACGGTCGCGGCTATCAATAGTGTGGGGGCTGATCGCCGAATCGTATTGATATTAGGAGGTGATGGCAAAGACCAAGACTTCTCTTCATTGCGTGTGCCCATTCAACAATATGTTCGCTCACTCGTGCTGATTGGAAAAGATGCGGCTGAGTTACGTCAAGTGTTGCAAGGGGCAGGTGTGCCCATGCATGACGCCGCTAGCTTAGAAGATGCTGTCAAGCTGTGCCGAAGTTTGGCGCAAACAGGCGATGCTGTGCTGCTGTCTCCAGCTTGCGCAAGTTTTGATATGTTCAAAAACTATGTGCATCGTGGTGAAGTATTTGCACAAGCAGTACAAGCATTGGCGCAAGACCTAGGCATAGAGCTCGATCACCTTGGAGGTGTGCAGACATGAATAGTCGCATTGCACGCCTGCCATTAGATTGGTCATCACGTTGGTTCCAAGCGCTGCGTGCGATGTTTGGGGCAAAGTCGACCGCTGAATTTGATGCATTGCCAGTACGCGTGCATGGCACAGAATTTACCCGTACCACCGCATCCCCTGTTCATGTCAAAGGGTTTGACCAGCCTTTGGTATGGGTCACATTTGGTTTACTCATGATTGGGTTGGTGATGGTCTATTCCGCCTCCATTGCCCTACCAGACAACCCGCGAACTGGTGGAAATTATTCGTCTAGCTATTTCTTAATTCGGCACACAGTCTCACTGATGGTTGCTTTTGTTGCGGCTGTCATCGCATTTCAAATTCCATTGAATACGTGGGAGCGTATTGGCCCTTGGGTATTTGTGGTGTCGATCGCTTTATTGATTGTTGTACTCATTCCCTATGTAGGCAAAACCATCAACGGTGCACGCCGTTGGATCAGTTTGGGTTTTATGAATTTCCAACCATCTGAACTGGCGAAGTGGGGCGTGTTGTTATATGCCGCCAATTACATGGTGCGCAAGATGGAAATCAAAGAGCAATTTTTTGCTGCCGTGTTGCCTATGGCAGCTGCCGTCGCAATTGTCGGATCGCTGTTATTGGCTGAACCTGATATGGGTGCCTTCATGGTGATTGCAGTGATCGCCATGGGTATCTTGTTTTTAGGCGGTGTGAACGCCCGAATGTTCCTATTGATGGCGTTTTTACTGGCTGGCGTGTTTGTTTTGATCATCGCCACATCGGAGTGGCGACGTGAACGCATCTTTGCCTACCTGGATCCTTGGAGCGCTACCAATGCGATTGGCAAAGGCTACCAACTCACCCACTCTTTGATTGCAATTGGTCGAGGCGAAATATTTGGTGTGGGTTTAGGCGGCAGTGTCGAAAAACTGCATTGGCTACCGGAGGCGCATACCGATTTCCTGTTAGCCGTCATTGGCGAGGAATTTGGTTTTGTTGGTGTGGTGTTGATCATCGGCTTATTCATGTGGCTAACCCGTCGCATCATGTACATCGGCCGACAAGCGATTGCGATGGACAGGGTGTTCGCGGGATTGGTCGCGCAAGGGGTGGGCATTTGGGTTGGATTTCAGTCGTTCATCAATATTGGCGTGAACCTAGGTGCTTTACCAACCAAAGGATTAACCCTGCCTTTGATGAGTTATGGCGGCTCGGCCATATTGATGAATTTAGTAGCCATTGCTGTGGTGTTACGCGTAGATTTTGAAAATCGCGTGTTGATGCATGGAGGTCGGTTATGAAAACCGCACTCATCATGGCAGGTGGTACCGGTGGACATATTTTTCCAGGCTTGGCTGTTGCACATCGCTTGCGAGAGCGTGGTTGGGATGTGCATTGGCTAGGTGGGCCAACACCGAGCATGGAAAGTCAATTGGTGCCCCCGCATGGATTTCCATATGAACCAGTGCAGTTCTCTGGTGTACGTGGCAAGGGCCTATTCACCATATTGACTTTGCCACTGAGATTGTTACGTGCCTGTTGGCAAAGTATGCAAGTGTTGCGTCGAATCAAACCCCAAGTGGTATTGGGTATGGGGGGTTACATCAGCTTTCCTGCTGGTCTCATGGCTGCAGTCAAGGGCTATCCATTGGTAGTGCATGAGCAAAATTCAGTAGCGGGCATGGCCAATAAAGTGCTTGCCTTGTTTGCGAAATCTGTTTTAACAACCTTTCCTGATGTGCTTCAAAAAGCACAATGGATTGGAAACCCTTTGCGTGAAGCGTTTGTCAGGCAAGCGCGTCCTAGCGAGCGGCTTGGCAAGCGTCATGGCCCATTACAACTATTGGTCGTGGGAGGCAGTTTAGGTGCACAAGCACTCAATACCGTAGTCCCACAGGCCTTGGCTTTGATGTCGGAATTCAGACGACCTGTTGTCATCCACCAAAGTGGCGCGAAGCAAATTGATGCATTGCGAGCAGCTTACGAAGAAGCCGATGTGCAAGCTACCTTGACGCCGTTTATCGAAGACACCGCCCAAGCCTTTGCCCATGCAGATGTGGTGATTGCGCGCGCGGGTGCAAGCACGGTGACCGAATTGGCTGCGATCGGTGTGGCAGCGATTTATGTTCCTTTCCCACACGCAGTGGATGACCATCAAACTACCAACGCCAAGTTTGTCGTGGATGCAGGCGGTGGTTGGCTTGTGCCGCAAGCGGAACTGACCGCACAAGGTCTCGCTGATCTGTTGCAAACGCTGACACGCGAAAAATTGTTAGAGGTTGCAGAGAAAGCCTACGCCATTCGTAAAACCGATGCCACAGAAAAAACAGTAGCGATCTGTGAGCAATTGACACACCTAAGAGGCGTTGCATGAAACACGCAATACGTCATATCCATTTTGTGGGCATTGGTGGCTCAGGCATGAGCGGCATCGCGGAGGTGCTATTGAACTTGGGATATTCCATCTCTGGCTCGGATATGGCTGATAGCGCAGCATTGAAACGCCTAGCTGGTTTAGGAATTCGAACTTTTGTCGGTCATGCGGTTGAGCATATTGCTGG
>CAYFLF010000114.1:0-6459 GCA_964343725.1 uncultured Bordetella sp. | reverse complement strand
CCGCAAGCCATCGGTTGTAGTCTCTCGGTTGAATGATGACTGGAGTGCGTTTCTCGTCGCCCACCTTATGAAACTGGCGCATCACATTATGCTCGTCTGCGTTGACTGTCAGCATTGAAAAACTCACTATCAGTTCACCACTAGCTGGGTCAGTCCATTTATCCCATATCCCCGCAATTCCAAAAGGATTTGAATCTATAGTTTGAATGCTCCACCGTTCAGCCCTTCCGGTTACATAGTTAGGCTCATAAAAGTTATCAGCAAGTACTAAGCAGACTTGGCGCTTTCGCCAAGCCGTCCTAAAGCTAGGTTTTTCTGCCACAGTCTCACTGCGGGCGTTGTAGGTGTGGCGGCTAATCTTGTCGTCTTTTGCCCAGGCAGGGATGAGTCCGAATTTTGCAAGTCCACAGGCAACACGGTTAGTCTGATGGCTCTTCATAATCACTGGCCCAAGGAATCCAGGGTATGCCTCAACTGGATAGTCAGTAGGTAAGTCAACACCAAATGAAGCTTTTACCCAATCGTTATTTTTAGTGGGCGTGTAGTTAGTGCACATGACTAGCTAACTAGTTTCTCTATCTCTTTTGCAATACTTTCAGGGCTATCTTGCGGCGCATATCGCTTGGTGACTTGGCCATTTCGGTTAACCAAAAATTTGGTGAAGTTCCACTTGATGCCTTCACTGCCTAAGATACCGGGGGCTTGTTTTTTAAGCCAAACGAATAGTGGATGTGCGTTTGAACCATTGACTTCGATTTTCTCCATCATCTGAAAACTAACGCCATAGTTACTTTGGCAAAAGTTTTGAATTTCATCATTGCTACCTGGGTCTTGATTGCCAAATTGATTGCAAGGAAACCCAAGAATTACCAACCCCTTAGGGCTTAAGTTTTTATGCAACGTCTCTAGACCTCTAAATTGCGGTGTAAAACCACACTGACTGGCGGTATTGACTAGCAACAAAACCTTGTCGGTGTAGTTGGAAAGAGGTACATCAACCCCTTCAATAGTTTTGGCTTCAAAGTCGTAAATTGTTTTCATGATCGGATTATGTGAGAGTGGTATTAAAAATTAAACCCCATTTGCTTCTCGGAAGCAAGCTTTGCGGGTTTACTTTTTTTCGATTGGCTTTGGATTTTTCGAGACGCATGTTTATCAAGAACAGCACTTTTCCCTGCGCGCACAGACTCTGTTTTTCGGAGCGCATGAAGTTTATGTTTTGATTCACGGGTAGAGAGAGCAAGATCTACCAATGGTGCTGCTAATGCGTTACGGTTACCACTGTCACTTGAGCTAAGTCGCTGAAAGTTTGGCATTTTCCACGGCTCAAAAAGCCAGCTGTCCGGCACATTTCGCATGGCAGGTAACCAATGTCTTACAAAAATGCCCTTTGGGTCATGGTCTTGGGCTTGTTTGATGGGGTTGTAGACCCTGGTTGCGTTGATACCGGTGGTTCCTGATTGCATTTGCATCTGGCTCCAATGAATTCCAGGTTCGTAATCCAAAAACTGTGTGGCAAGCCATTCACCAACAGGTCTCCAATGTAGCCATAGAGGATATGCAGCTACCGACACCAACATGGCGCGCATCCGAAAGTTAAGCCAACCTGTCTCCTTGAGCATGTTCACGCATGCATCGACCATGGGCCAGCCAGTGCGCGCCTCTTTTAGCGCTTCAAATCGAGCTGGATCAAAGTCTAGTTCGCGCAGGTTGTCATACCCACGGTGCATATTGCGCCATTCAATCTCAGGTTCGCTCTCTAGTTTTTGAATGAAATGACAATGCCAATAGAGTCGACTCATAAATGCCGACAAACCTGAGCGATGCCTCACAGCTTGCGGAGGCAATATGTCTAGGTGATGGCGGGTTGCTTGCACCACTTCTCGCATACTGATACATCCGTAAGTAAGGTATGCAGACAGTCGAGAGCAAGCATCTGGAGCGGAGAGCGGAGATGAAATACCTCCTCTATAGCCAATGCTTCGCGCATTTAAAAAATGATGAAGCGTTGCTAAAGCATGAGAGCGGCCCCCCACTTGTCTTAATGGAGGGTTATGCATTAAATGCGTAGGAGCATGCATTGCACTGACTGCGGATACGGAGTTGCCCCAGAAAGTCATTTCGCCTACTTTTTGAATTGGTGAGGACATGTGTTTCTCCCATTCCTCTTTCCATAAGTCTCGATTTTTTAGACGCCGAACAACGCCAAACTGCGGAAATTCGTTCCACCTCACTTGACGTGTTTGACACCAAGCAGCTACCTTCAGATCGCGCGCATAGGTGAAACCATTTCCTGTCTCCTCATGCGAAAAAAGTTGTGAAAAAGGTGATGCTTGCCATAGTTCGTTGAGTACTTCTGTTGCCTCACCAGTCATAATTTCAAGACACCCGCCCGCGGCGCGTAAAAAGTTGTCTAGTTCGCGCAAAGACTCCCGGATAAATTCAAAGTGTTGAAGAGCGCAATCGGGTTGCAACCAAAGTTGTGGCTCAATGATGTAAATGCAACGAATAGGCCCATTTTGAGAAGCTGCTGCAAGCGCAGTATGGTCATGCCAACGTAAGTCGCGTTTGAACCAAACTAGGGAGTAGGACGTTTCTATTTTTTGCATGCTGCGCTGATTTTTCTGAGTTTGATCTCAAGTCTTTTTGTTTCCGCCACTGCTAAAGAGTACATATCTACGCAATTGATTGCCTTAGGCGGGTTTTTGCATCGGATGTCCTGAAGACCTAAACAAAGCATTTATCAGGGTTACTACCTAGTTTTGATTGGGAATTTTGAGATATTCTTTGTATACAGAATACGGAGTACAAATTAACCCTATACTTCTTTAAAACAAGAGGCACCCATGAATACACGCGACAAAACAACCCAAATCCAGACACCCACCGAGAAAAAACTGATGCCCTTTGGTGGCTATCACGTCAATCGTGTGCCAGGACACGATCCTGAGCTAACAGAATGCGGCGCTGGAACCCCCTTGGGCGAATACATGCGGCGCTTTTGGCACCCTGTGTGTATGTCCATGGAATTAACAGATACGCCACGATTTCTAAAAATATTGGGTGAAGAGTTGGTGGCATTCCGTGACGGCGCTGGTCGCGTTGGTTTATTGCATGCGCATTGCGTGCATCGCGGTGCATCTTTGGAGTACGGCAAGATCGAACACAACGGCATATCTTGCTGCTACCACGGTATGGTGTTTGACATTGATGGCACTTGTTTGCGCGTGCCATTTCCTGAAGGTGAAGAGGAGGAGGGCGAGCGTTACCGTTGCTCCATACGCCAAGGCGCATACAAGGCTTTTGAAAGGCATGGGTTGGTGTTCGCTTATATGGGACCACCAGAACAAGAACCTCCTTTTCCCGAATGGGAGTCCAACTTCACGGTGGCAGAGAGCGATGAGTTGGTTCCGTACAGCAATTTCCAGCATTGCAATTGGTTGCAAGTTCAAGATAACTCGGCCGACAACTACCACACCATGGCTTTACACGCTAAGCGCCAAGTGACCGGTGGGCATTACCAAGGCACGACATTTGACGAAGTAGGCGCAGCTTCGATGGAGGTTCCCCCTGACATGCATTTCGTACCAGTGCAAGGTGGACGTGGTCTTGCTGGTGCTGGCGCTCGTCGCGCAGATGACGGACATATGTTTATCCGTGTTCAGCATCAAGTACTTCCAAATTTGAGCTTGCACGCATACACCTCAGAAGACGGTAAAAAGAAAAAGTTATTCAGTCGCTTTCATATGATTCGATGGACCGTCCCAGTGGATGATCAAAATTCCAAGATGATTGGATGGCGTGTGATGGGGCCCAACATTGACACAAGAGGTGTGGGTGATAAAAACATGGTGGGCTATGAGACGATTGATTTTTTAGAAGGTCAAGTGGCCATGCGCAGGCCTGAACGTTTTGGCAAGTACGAGCTCAAAGACATGCCGCCGATTCCTTCTGATCACCGTGCACGCGCTAATTACAAGGACTGCCAATACGCACCAGGTGACTACGAGGCGATCATCAGCCAGCGTCCGATTGCAGTGCATGCACTTGAAAATCCGACGAAGTTTGATGCGGGTCTATACATGTTTCGCAAACTATTAAGAGACGCAGTTCGTGGTGCTAACCCAAATGCCAGTCCGGAACAATTTGCTCAATGGTTGCGTGATAACGATGGTCAACCCAACAGCTATTGCTCAGGCAATGTATTTGATTTGCCTGTTGGAAGAACCACAGAAGAGGAGGTCACGCTACGGCGTTACCTAGCCAAACAAGTAGTAGGCATCCTCACAGAGGCAGAAAAACTCAAGGGCAGTGAACGCACCGATTTCGTCAAAACCAAGATGGAAGCATTGCAACAAGACGTACTTGCCAAGCGTCACGCATGAGTACTGCGACCGATACAAAAATGCTGCGCGTGCAGGCCATCCGCTGGCAAGCGCAAGGCATTTGCTCCTATGAATTGGCTGATCCTGAGGGTCATGCACTCGATCCGTTTGAAGCAGGTGCGCATGTAGACATACATCTGCCCGGTGGTGTGATGCGTTCTTATTCACTGGCTGGAGACCCCAGAGATACCAGTCATTGGTTGCTGGGGGTATTGCTGGAGGCAAAAAGCCGAGGAGGCTCTTCGGCCATGCACAACAAGGTTCGTGCGGGCGATATCCTCAAGGTCGGGGCTGTACGGAATGCATTTCCTTTGGTAAATGATGCCAAGCACACGATATTGATTGCAGGCGGTATTGGTATCACCCCTTTGAAATCGATGGCGCACTCACTCAAGGCGCAAGGGGCATCATTTGAGTTGCATTACTGTGCAAAAGGGCCAAGTTATGCTGCTTTCACCAAAGAACTTCAAGATTTAGTGCCGCCAGAACAACTGCATTTCCATTTTGATGGGGGAGACCCTAGCAAAGGTCTAGACATTGCGAGTTTGTTAAAAGTAGTTTCGCCCAATACACATGTGTATTACTGTGGACCGGCAGGTTTTATGCAAGCCTGTGCAGACGCTAGCGCACACTGGCCCAAAGAGATGGTGCATTGCGAGCATTTCAAACCCCCAGAAACTAATGAGCTGCAATTGCAAGATGGTGCATTTGAAGTGCGCTTGATCAAGAGTGGTGAGACTATCCAAGTTGGTCAAGATCAAACCATTGTGCGTGCGATTGAACTGACAGGACGACGAGTTCCGACCTCGTGTTTATCGGGTTTATGTGGAGCTTGCAAAGTTGAATATGTGGATGGTGAGGTTGACCACCGTGACTACATCTTGAGTGATGATGAAAAAACGCATTGCCTAACAGTGTGTGTGTCACGCGCCAAGGGAAAAACCTTGTCTTTGAATTTGTAATTTTTATCAGGAGATATGTATGTTGGATAAAGTAAAAACACCGCAGCTCAAGGCTCACAAAAAATCAATCTATGACCCTACCCAACCAGGATTGATTTACCCAGAGATTCAGCAGTTTGACAATTTCGAAGCTGAACGCCTGCACCTTAAAAAGCGCTTGGTGGCAGCATGCCGTGCATTTGCCTTAGAGGGATTTGATTACGGTTTTGCTGGTCACCTGACGATTCGTGACCCTGAGCGTCCAGAACTTTATTGGACCAACCCGATGTGTGTGCATTTTTCGCAAGTCAAATTGTCTAACCTGATTTTGGCTGACCATAAGGGCCAAGTAGTTGAAGGCAAGCACGCTATCAATCGTGCTGGATTTGTGCTGCACGCTGCAGTGCATGAGGCGCATCCAGACATTATTTCTATGTGTCACGCACACACGGTTTACGGAACGGCGTTTGCCGCATTAGGCAGACCGCTTGACCCCATCTCCCAAGATGCAGCTGCATTCTTTGAGGATCACATCGTTATTAAAGACGAAGCAGGTCAAGTGGCTGTCGAAGAAAAAGCAGGCCTTGCAGTGTGCGATTGGTTCAAAGGCGTTAAAGCCGCTATTCACCAAAACCATGGTTTGTTAACAGCCAGCCGCCACAGTATTGAGGCTGCGGCATTTTGGTTTATCGCATTAGAGCGTTGCTGCCGTCAACAATTGATGGTAGAGGCGTCTGGGCATAAGCCAGTATTTGTTCCGCCTGATCGTGCGCGTTACAGCAGAGAGCATGTGGGTTCTGAATATATCGGTTGGTTGCATTTCCAACCAATTTACGATCACTTGGTAGCGACACAACCAGATATGTTTACCTGATCATTCATCTTCAATATATCGGGCTTGATCAAAGCAAAACGGAGTCGTGAATGAGTTTGACAAAAATACCCAGCCGTACCGACTATGTAGATGAAGTCTACAAGTCGCTCTTGAATGCTATCAGCGCAGGTGTACTCGCCCCTGGTGAGCGTATTACGCAAGAGGATTTGGCGGAAAAGTTCAACGTTTCCAGATCGCCTGTATTGCAGGCCCTGCGGTTATTAAAAAAAGATGGGTTGCTTGAAGAAGCGCCTGGGCG
>CAYFLF010000113.1:0-6468 GCA_964343725.1 uncultured Bordetella sp. | reverse complement strand
AATGAAAGATTCGCTTATGACAATTCATGCATTTGCCTCACAAAATCAACTAGAAGCTATCCAAACCACCAAGATCCATCTAGCAGCTGCACTTCGGCTTGCTGTCTATGACGGTTTTGATGAAGGGATTGATAATCATTTCACTGTCACCGTTCCCGGACGCCAAGACCAATACATGGTCTTGCCCTTTGGTCTACATTGGTCTGAAGCGCGAGCTAGCGACCTCATGATTTTTAATGAGGCAGGAGAAACACTAGAAGGACATGGCCTAGTGGAACTCTCTGCTCAGAGTATTCACGCGCCTCTGCACAGAATTACTGGTGCCAATGTGGTTCTGCATACGCATCAGCCTTGGGCGCTTGCTCTGAACATGCTGGACGACAACCGATTAATTCCAGCCACTCAAACGGCAGCTTTTTTTAACGACAAGATCGCCTACGACGACACCTACACTGGCTTAGCTGCCACTCTTAGCGAGGGCGAGCGTCTCGCGAATTTGATGGGCGACAAATCCGTTTTGTTTTTAAAAAATCATGGTGTGATCACCATCGGCGACACAGTCGCGCAAGCGTATCGCTTGCTCTACAAACTCGAGCGCGCTTGCAAAACCCAGGTACTGGCGATGAGCACTGGCAAGCCTATTCATGTATTGGAACAAGCCGTCATCGACAAGGTACGCACACCTAGCGTGGATGATAGGCACCCCAGATCAGAACGCGAGCGTCTGTATTTTGAGGCGATGATGCGCGTGATAGATCGGGTCAACCCCGGCTATGCAGACTAATACTTAGTCAATCTACTGCAATGTCGTAAGGAACTGAATACGACGACAAGATTTGCTCTGCGGCTTGTCGTTCTGCTGACGAAGCTTTATGCAGTTGCAACTTTGTATGCAGGCCACTACCACCTGTATTACTGATATCCAAGCTCCACTTACACGCCAGTGTTTGTAACGCGCCTTCAAACACGCGTTTAGCAGCATCCATTTGAAGCACATGTTTCATGGGTTTACCCACGGATGTCAACGGCAGTTTATCGATTATGAATATTTCTTTTGGAATCGCAGGCCTCTCAGGGATGCGTTCGCTTGCAAAACTCAGCAACTCATCTGCTGAAACTTGCATTCCAGGATGCAACTCCACATAAGCTATGGGCAACTCACCGGCATGCGCGTCTGGCTTACCTACCGCCGCGGCTAAAGCCACATAAGGTGATTGCAACAAAGCCTCTTCAATCAAGCCTGGCTCAATGTTGTGGCCACCACGGATGATCAGGTCTTTTTGCCGACCACTGATGCGCAAATACCCATCAGCGTCCACGCTACCCAAGTCGCCAGAGACAAAGAATCCATCGGGTAAGAACGCCCCTTTGTCTTGGCTAGGATCTAAATACCCACCCGCCACACCAGGACCGCCTACGAGCACCATACCGATTTCATCGACATCGCAATCTCGCAAAATCGTTCCACCCTCACCCATTTTGACAATTCGCATCTTGACGTAGGGCACACGGATTCCTGAACAACGCCTTCTCACCTCACCGTCGCGCGGATCCAATGTGCAGTGGCTGGTGTTCTCAGTCATACCGTAGCTCTGGAGAACTTGCGCCCCAGTGACTTCACTCACACGGTCTTGTACCGCGGGAGCCATAGCCGTAGAACCTGTCGCGAAATACGGGCGCAGCGACGAAATATTCTCAGTCGTCGGAGGATTTTTAGCGAGTACCGACAAAGTAGTGGGCACACCAGATACCTGCGTAATGCCAAAGCGTTCGATATAACGCCAGTAATTCGCAATGTAGTTTTTATCGCGCGCTCCAAAAATACTAGGGATCACCGCTGTGTTGCCATTGGCAGTGTTAACTAGCCCCCTGACCAGCAAGCCCCCAATGTGAAATAGCGGCGTGTCCGATAGCACCACATCGTCCCGCGTAAAGGCAAGGCCATTGTTTGCTGCCCAATGCCTGAACACCATGCCACCGTGCAATATCTTGACGATTTTGGGGTGTCCTGTTGTGCCACCCGAGTGAACATAACAAGCGATGCTGTCTCGTTTGGCTGTTTCGCGTGGAAATGTGAGTCTGTCGCTAGGAAACTCAGATGCGGCAGCCAGCAAGTCGTCTTTCGCAGGCTCGTTAAATGCTTCATGCAAAGTCACCAATTTAGGCTGGCTCGATAGGCTCGCAATGGCTGCTTGAACGTTTTCCCACACCGAAAAACCTTGCGTTGGCGCCAAGGCAATCACCATCTTGACCTGTGCCCGATGCATCAAGTCTGCCAAAGCATGTGCGTCAAGCATCCAGTTGATGGGAAACACCCGAACAGCCAGCAAGCCGCCAATCATGGCGGCAAATAGGCCGGGCACTGTCGGTGAGACTATGGCGACTACATCATCGGCCCCCATTCCACTCGCGCGCAAGAAATTGGCACATTGGATAGCGCGTTGTTCGAGTTCTCCAAAAGTCCAAGTACGCACTTCACCATCGACATTGCCGTTATGCGTGGCATACAAGGCAATGCGGCTCGGCTCGGCGCGACAACCTTCCAGCAAGTTCAGCGCAAAGTCCCAACGCGTGATGCGTTGCTCGAGAGGGATTTTTTCTATGGCCTCCACATCCGCCAAATTGCGAAGTGGCTCGTAATGGTCTTTGAGCGCCCCAGCTCCGGGTAGAGGCCTACTCATAACGCACCCGCCAGTGATAGGGTGCGTTCGGCCAATCGCACATTGGCGTAATCGACCATCATTCCTTCGTATTTCACTGCACCCACGCCACGCGCCTCTCCTTCACGAAACGCCGCAAGCAAGCCGCGTGCGTATGTCACCTCTGCCTCGCTAGGAGAAAAGACGGTGTGCATCACATCGACTTGGGTGGGGTGGATCGCCATCTTGCCCACAAAGCCCAATTCCCGTGCGATCAAACATTCTTCGCGCAACTTGTCTATTTCTTTCAGGTTCATAAAAACCCCATCGACCAACCACTGCACGCCAGCAGCACGCGCATCCACCACCAGTTTGCTACGGGGATAAGCCAGTGCCAAACTGCGTGGCGTCCAACGGCCGCCTAAATCGACCATAAAGTCACCCTGCTCCGCACTGGCCAAAGCCATGCCAATGACACGCGGTGAGGCTTTGGCAATATCAAACCCATTGCGAAGTCCTAGGCAGGTTTCTATGAGAGGCAAGATGGACAGGCTACCTTCCGCAACAGCGTGTTTCGCCTCAATGGCTTGCAAGGCTTTGGCCACAGCTTGCACATCGTTTGCGTCATCCGCTTTGGGCAAAACAATACCTGCCACATTCGTCAAACTGCTTGCATC
This sequence comes from uncultured Bordetella sp., assembly GCA_964343725.1. GTDB lineage: Bacteria > Pseudomonadota > Gammaproteobacteria > Burkholderiales > Burkholderiaceae_C > Limnohabitans. Next base: position 3,152 of record CAYFLF010000113.1, on the reverse strand, counting down.
AGCTAAAACCTTCAGATCCGCCATGAAGTCACCCGCTCTTGGGTTGCTGATGCGCAAAAACATCGGTTTTTTCAAACCAGCAGCCAGCGCGTCAGCGATGTTCTGACGAGCTTCGTCTTTGGCGTTCAAGGGAACCGAGTCTTCTAAATCAAAAATCATGGCGTCCGCATCACCCATTTGTGCCTTGGACAACAACTCTGGTCGACTACCAGGCGCGAACAACAGGGTGCGGTACATCTTGATGGGATTGCTATCCATGGCTTATTGACCTTTCCAAACAGGCGCACGTTTTTCCAGAAAAGCCTTGGGCCCCTCCTTTGCGTCATCGGTTGTATATAGAAATGATGCTAAATCTTGCTCAAGACGCAGCCCGTCCGCCAACGACAAGTCAGCGCCTCTGTGGACCGCCGCTTTGGCGCTTCGCACCGCAATGGGTGCGTTGGCGGCCATTTGCTCCGCGAGTTGCGTCGCTTTTTCGAGCAATTCTTTTGGCGGCACGACATATTCGATCAAGCCCATCGCAAGCGCTTCTTGGGCCGATACAGTGCGCCCCGTCAAAATCATGTCTAAGGCGCGTGCAGTTCCAACGCGGCGCGAGAGACGTTGCGTACCCCCGTTGCCTGGCATCAATCCTCTTTTGACTTCACCAAATGCAAAGCTGGCTGCATCGGAGGCAAAGGTCAGATCGCACAAAAGTGCGAGTTCCACACCACCACCAATGGCCAAGCCGTTGACCGCTGCGATGATGGGTTTGTCAAACGCCGCAATGCCTTCGTTGTTTTCCCAGCGGTAGCGTTTCATTTCTGCCACGGGTACATCTGCGTTTACTTTGGCAAATTCGCGCAAGTCCATACCTGCGGAGAAGGCTTTTTCTCCAACACCGGTGAGTACCACTGCTCCGATGTCTGCGTCGCGTCGCAAAGCTTCCAGTGCTTGCCGCAATTCACTTCGCATTTGCATATTGATCGCGTTCATGGCGTCGGGTCGGTTGAGCGTCAAGGTCGCGACACGCCCGTTTTTTTCGACCAAGATGGTCTCGAAGGTGATAGTGTTCATGGGGTCTGATTGGTTATCCAAATATAGAATAACCGAATCAGGTCATAACACCTGTAGCCTGTTTGTCAGTCATACCTATGAACTTTGGAAATACAAGCGATCAGGAGTTAATGCTCCAGTCCGTACGCTCTTTGCTAGACGATGTCTGCAGTATGGACTACGCCACAAAGTGCGACAGAAATCACACCCCTCCCAGAGAAGCTTTCAATGCCATGGCCCAAAACGGATGGCTTGGATTGATTGCACCTGAATCCTTTGGCGGTTCTGGCGGATCTCCTACCGACCTCGCCTTGGTGCTGGAAGAAACTGGACACCATTTTGAAGAATTAGGTTTATGGCTGTTTCGCAGTTTTACCTACGGCTGTTATGCCATTCTTCAACACGGAACGGATGAGCAAAAACAACGCATCGTGCCTGGCGCCGCCACCGGCAAGTTGTCTTTTGCTTTTGCGCTGTCTGAGCCTGACTCTGGTTCCGACGCGGCTGCCCTCAGAACTCGGGCTGTCTTGGACGGCGACTACTTCATCGTCAATGGTCGCAAGCAATGGACCTCGGGCATGGACATTGCCGACTACGCTTTGGTTGCGCTACGCACCAGCGACTTAGGCAAAAAGCAATTGGGCATCAGCACCCTCATGATCGACACCAAATTGCCTGGTATCGAAGTGCGCAAGATTGCCACCCTAGGTCAACACGCCATTGGAACGACCGAAGTCACGTTCACCGATGTGCGGGTGCCACGTAATGCCCTGCTTGGGCAACTCGACCACGGCTGGGCGGTGTGCGAAGACACCTTGCGCTATGAGCGTCTGTGCCTCTCTGCTGTGCGAATTGGTGCAGCGCGCCAGGCCTTTGAATACGCGCTGGAATATGCGAAGACCCGCCACCAATTTGGCAAACCTATCGGTAGCTTTCAAGTCACCCAGCACAAGTTTGCCGACATGAAGGTGATGCTAGATACGGCTTTCACCATGGTGCGACGTTACGCTTGGCTGATGGAAAACGGCAAAGCCGAACGCGCCGACACCGCTGTCATCAAGTACTACATCGCCGAGTGCTACAAAACCATTTCGGATATGTGCCTGCAAATCTTGGGTGGCTACGGCTACAGCATGGAATACCCCATGCAGCGCTTTTTCCGTGATTCGCGCTTAGCCACCATCGGGGGCGGCACCTCTGAAATTCAAAAGAACATCATCGCCTCGACTTTGGGGCTGTGATATCGCTCTTAGGCTTTGATTTATCGTTCTTAGTTTCAGGCTCTCACTAGGGCCAATAGGTGTTGCAGTGGATCACTCTCTACGACATGTGTCACTAAGCCCCAGCGTTGCGCCAACTCGGCGTTAAATGGGCGACCGCTCAATGCCGCATAAGCCAATCCGCGTGGCGACATGACTTCTCCCACGGCTTTGATGATCTGACCGCCAGGAACAAAGCCGAAATTGATTTCTGGCAACCCCAACTTGGCATCGCGTTGCGCAACCACCGCCGTGGATGCTGCCACGATGGGCAAACCACCCCCCAAGCAATAGCCTTCGACTGCGGTGAAGATTTTTTGCGGCATTTCGCGTAGCAGTTGGATGCGCCAGTGCTCGGTCGCTGCACGGGCTCTCTGCAATAGTTCTGCCGGACGGGTTGAACTGTCAAAGAAGTCTTTCATGTCCATGCCGGCGCAAAAGTGCCCTCCAAGACCATGAAAGACGATGGTTTTCACCGACGCGTCCACCTTGGTTTTGAGCAATACCTCTTCTAGTGCGAGCGTCATTTCTACGCCAATGGCGTTGCGCTTGTCTGGCCGATTCAGGCCTATACAGCGAATGCCGTCTGCCGTGTCTTCTATCTTGAGCATCTCTAAGCTCCTGCGCCAGGCTTAGATTTACCAGCCAAAAAGCTCTCGATGGCTTTGGCTCGGGCAGAAGTTTGACCCGCTTGCAAAGACTTGATTTCAGCCTGTTGCGCGGTGGTGTAATCCAAAATGTCGTCCCAAGGAACTGCACTGACTTGTTGCAGCGTTCTTTTGGTGAAGCGAAGCGCTAGAGGATCTTTTGCGGCGAGTTCATGCGCTAATTGATAGGTTTGCGCTTCTAACTCTTCTG
>CAYFLF010000112.1:0-6493 GCA_964343725.1 uncultured Bordetella sp. | reverse complement strand
GGCACTGTCTTGGTAAAGGGTTGGTCAAACTGACGTTCTAACCAAAGGGCAGTGGTGTTGGCAATTTCTGGGTACAGCACCACGTTAAATGTCGCGCGTGGAATCTCTTTCAAATCAGCGACTGTGGCGTCTAATGGTGCAACAACGCGAACATCAATCCCTAATTTTTCTAACAAGTGGGTGATTTCTTTGACATCGTCTCGGTGTCTAAAGCCCAAGGCACTGGGGCCCAAGATATTGCAACTGGGTTTTTGATCTTTGCGCGAAAAACCTGCTGGTGGCGCCTCTGCTACGCGTCGCACCAATTGGTAAAGAGTCTCCGCTGCACCCCAGTTTTCTTTGCGTTGGTAGGCTGGGAGCTCGAGCGGAACTACGGGGATGGGCAATTGCAATGCAAGTGCCAAGCCACCTGGGTCGTCTTGTATCAATTCCGCTGTACAAGATGAGCCCACCAAAATGGCTTCGGGTGAAAAACGATCATTTGCTTTTGCAACCGCGTCTTTGAATAGTTGGGCGGTGTCTCCTCCCAAATCGCGCGCTTGAAAAGTTGTGTAGGTCACGGGTGGGCGCCGAGCGCGCCTCTCGATCATGGTGAACAACAAATCTGCGTAGGTATCGCCTTGTGGAGCGTGCAACACATAGTGAACATCCAGCATTGCCGTGGCGATACGCATCGCCCCGATATGCGGCGGGCCTTCGTATGTCCAGAGCGTGAGTTGCATCTTTGTCCTAGGCGACCAGTTTGAGTCGACGGATTAAGGGGCGACTAAACAATCCAGCCAGATCGCCAGCCTGCTCGAAACCTTGTATGGGCGTGAACACCAGTTCAATCGCCCATTTGGTTGTAAAACCATCTGCTTCTAGCGGGTTGGCTAGACCGAGGCCGCAAACTACCAAGTCAGGTGCTTCATCACGGCAACGGTCTAACTGTTCCTCTACATCTTGTCCCTCCACGATACGTGCGGAGGCCGGTATTTGTTGTAGCTCTGCGTCTAAATGGCGGCGATGGAGATAAGGCGTTCCAATCTCCGATAACTGCATACCCAACTCGGTATGCAGAAAGCGGGCGAGGGGGATTTCTAACTGAGAATCGGGAAAGAAAAATATCTTCTTGCCCGCCAATTCCAGTCGGTGTTTGGACAAGGCTTGCAAGGCACGTTTTTTAGGTGCCTCAATCGTTGCTTCAAATGTTTTTTCTGACACACCAAAGGCTTTGGCAGCCTGCTCTAACCACGCGCTAGTTCCCATCGCTCCCAACGGGAAAGGAGCCGGAAGGTGTTTGGCACCCAAAGCCTCTAATTCGCGGGCGGTATCGGCTAAGAATGGTTGCGCTAATAAAAATTCGGTGCCTGGACCCACGCTTGGCATTTCTGTGCTTTTGCGTGATGGGAAAAAGTCCACTTCGGCTATGCCCATTTTGTTGAATAAATTGCGAAATTGGTCTTCGACAACATCGGCCAAGGTGCCAACGATTAGCAGCCTTTTGTCTGCATGTGTTTTTGCAGGCAGATTGGGGACGATGGCAGCAAGACAGGCATCCTCGCCTTGGGTGAAGGTGGTCTCAATACCGCTACCAGAATAGTTCAAGACATTGACGCTGTAACCAAACTGCGTGTTGAGTCGATAGGCCGCGCGTGAGAGATCGAGCTTGATCACCTCTGAAGGACAAGAGCCCACCAAAAACAGCATCTTGATGTCTGGTCGGCGTTGCAAGAGTTCGGCAACGATCTTGTCTAGTTCTTCATTGGCGTCTGCCAGACCAGCTAAGTCGCGCTCGTCAATGATGGCAGTACCAAAACGAGGCTCTGCAAATATCATGACGCCGGCTGCAGACTGGATCAAATGGGCGCAGGTGCGTGAACCAACCACTAAGAAGAAAGCGTCTTGGATCTTGCGGTGTAACCAAATAATGCCAGTCAAACCACAAAATACTTCCCGCTGACCACGCTCTTGGATGACTTCTGGCGCATCGCATCCCGCGGCGCTTGCTGGTCGAATTGGAATCACCGGACTCATGCGGAGCCTCCAGTTTGTAGGCTGGGGCTGAGTTGCATTAACTCTGCTTGCAGTCTGGCGGCCCGAAGTTTCCACAAAAATTGGGCAGCGTTGATGCAGTAAGTGAAATAGGCGGCTAAGGCCAGCCAAAGCTGCTCGGTAAGACTCAGGCTACTCGTCCACCAGGCCCACAAATACAAGGTGTGCAGGGCTAAAACCAGCATGCTGAACACGTCTTCCCAAAAAAACGCATCGGCAAAGAGAAATTTGTCAAAGACAACCTTCTCCCAAATACTGCCCGTGACCATGATGGTGTAGAGCGCGATGGTTTTCACCACGACGGACCACAATGCGATCTCTTCTCCCTCGCCAGTCATCAAACACCTGAGTACCAAGCCCAAGCTGACCAAGAAAATAATGAACTGGACGGGCGCCAAAATGCCTTGCACAAGCGTCCAGACGGAAGCATCACGCCTAAGCTTTTGTTCCGGTGTGTAGAGCATGGGATGGTTCTGGTCGGGCATTCGTTGGGACAAGTTGCTACATGTGTCCACTTTAGGTTGCTTGCTTTAATGTGTCAACACAGGTTGACGTATTTTTTTGTTTACAAATTAGGGGTTTTCCATAGGCGTCTAAATACAAATACCGATAAAACTACTTTGTCTGCTAAAAATAGACTGTCAGCGGGAGTTTTCAGTGGTTCGTGTTAACCAGGCAATTAACTTAGAGAAGGTCTCATCAGAGAATGCGCTTGGGCGCCTTTTGATGAACTCTGCCTTGACGTCCGTCAAAAACCCCGTCGTGCATGCTGGAAAGTTAGACCCCCTTCATTTGCAAGCGCTCGTGCACGCCAGCCTGCTTGGTCAATCCCAAACCTCTATCGTTGTCCATCAATGGCTAGCTTCGGGCGTTGACATTGAGGACGTGTATTTGGAAGGCATCACCCCTGTAGCGCGCTTATTGGGCCAGTGGTGGTGTGATGACGTCATTGATTTCGCTAGCGCAACTCTGGCCTTTTCGCATCTTCGTCAGCTGCTATACGAGCTAAGTCCTCTGTTTTTGATGGATGCTTCTGAGCAGGCGAGGGGCTTGACTTGCTTTATGGTGGGGGAGTTTCAAGTCCAACACACCATGGGCGTATTCATGTTGTCAGAGTTTTTTAGACGAAACGGTTGGCAAGTGCGTTGCGATGAATGTGAATCTGGCGAAGACCTGATCAGAAAAATGTCGTCTGACTGGTTTGATTTGATGGCTATTTCTCTCAGTTGCGAGCGGCAAGTTCCCTTGATGCGCAAACTGATTCCCATGATTCGTAAGGCCTCTCCTAACCCCGATTTGAAAATCATCGCTGGTGGGGCTTTGTTGGATGTTTGCCCAGAGATCGTGACGGGCCTTGGCGTAGAACTCATGACCCAAGATGCCCGTTCTGCCCAAAAATCAGCACTGGACCTAGTGTCAGATACCAAGAACAGAAGTAAGGCAGAACTGACTATCGCCCATGTCAACTAATTTATGAATTTGTGTAACAAATGACCGCGCGTCAGTACAATATTCAAATTCATTGTGTATACCTTTGAATGACTTGAGCTTTTATGAAGATTCCGAGTTTTAGCGCTGAAAAACTCGCCCAATTAATCGGGGTGGCTTCAGATATTGCCATATTGGTCAGCCGAGAAGGTGAGGTGGTGGACGTTTCCGTTCGTAAAAACGAACTTGCGTCCATGTCCTGCCAAAACTGGGTCGGTAAGCCGTGGATTGAGACGGTCACCACAGAGAGTGTGCCCAAGGTCAAAGACTTGCTTGCGCAGCCCGAAGAGGGCGGTGACTTGCGCTGGCGGCACATCAACCACCCCTCGACGCAGGGCGAAGACTTGCCCATCCAATATGTGGCCTTGTCCTTTCCCTCAGATGGAAAGACCTTGCTTTTAGGTCGCGACTTAGGGGCGATCGCTGTCTTGCAACGCCGCTTGGTTGAAACGCAGCAATCGATGGAGCGTGACTATCTGCGATTACGCCATATCGAAGCCCGTTATCGGATTCTTTTTGACACTTCCAGCGACCCCGTGATGGTGGTAGATGCCATTTCCCAAAAAGTGACGGAGGCCAATGTCGCAGCTTTGAGCTTGCTCAAGGACAACACCAAGCGGCTAGTCGGTAGAGACCTGTTGGATTGCTTCGACGTGCAAAACCAAGACGAAGTGCAATCGCTTTTACGCATGGCCCACGCCACAGGGCGTATCGAGCTATGCCGAGTGAAGTTAATGGGTGCTGACCAAGAAATCACGCTCACGGTCACGGTATTTCGGCAAGAAGGGGGCGCACAATTTTTGGTGCGATTTCTGCAGGCGGATCCTGCCAATACAACCCCGCTTGATTCAGACCAGGCGCTTTTTGCCGAAGCGATGCAACGCTCGCCAGACGGCTTTGTGTTGACGGACAAGAACGGACACATTCGCGCTGTCAATTCCGAGTTCATGGCCATGGTGGGGGCCACTGCCCAATCACAAGTTCAGGGCCAAACTTTGGAGCAATGGTTGGTGCGCGGTGGAGTGGACTGGGGGGTATTGAGCACCAATTTGCGCCAACAGTCCAGCGTCAAAGCCTTTGCCACAGAAATCAGCAATATGTCTGGTTTGAGTGTGGCTGTAGAAATTTCTGCCATCGCGGTGGCTGATAAAAGTCACATGTTTGCCTTCTTTATCCGCGACATGACGCGCAGGCGCCAACAAGAAACACCCGCTTCCAGCGGCATGGCAGGATCAGTCGCTGAATTGGCCCATTTGGTAGGTCGCATGCCGATGAAAGACATCGTCAACGAAACCACCGAGATGATCGAGCGCATGTGTATCCAGTCTGCCTTGGAACTCACGCATAACAACCGCGCTTCCGCTGCCGAAATGCTTGGTTTATCGCGGCAGAGTTTGTATGTGAAATTACGCCGTTTTGGCATCATCGACGAGGCTGAGACCGAATAAAAGTGTAAACCCTAGTTGACATTTTTGGCTGTATCGTAAAAATGTCTGAATGGACCGCCCAGAACTCTCCACAGTCGCTGAGCTTTTAAAGCCTATTACTTGGTTTCCCCCTATGTGGGCGTTTGCATGTGGGGTGGTGTCCTCTAGTCAGTCCTTATCTGATAACTGGGGTTTGATTCTGTGGGGAATTTTGCTGGCGGGCCCCTTGGTGTGTGCCACTAGCCAAGCGGTCAATGATTGGTTTGATCGCCATGTCGATGCCATTAACGAACCACACCGACCCATACCGTCAGGCCGCATGCCCGGTAAATGGGGCTTGTATATCGCCTTGGTTTGGACGTGCTTGTCTCTTATTTGGGCTTGGCAACTTGGGCCCTGGGGCTTTGCAGCGAGTGGTTTGGGTTTGTTGCTAGCGTGGGCTTATAGCGCTCCACCTATTCGCTTGAAAGCAAATGGATGGTGGGGCAACTCCGCTTGCGCATTGAGCTATGAGGGACTGGCTTGGATTACGGGTGCTGCGGTGATGTTGGGTGGCGCAATGCCTTCAGAGTCCACGATCCTGTTGGCTTTTCTTTTTAGCCTCGGCGCACACGGCATCATGACTTTGAACGATTTCAAGGCTGTAGAAGGCGACGCGCAAATGGGGGTGCGTTCTTTGCCCGTGCAAATGGGTGTAACCAAAGCAGCTTGGACCGCCTGCGCATTCATGTTGGGTGCACAGTGGCTGGTCGTGGCTTTGTTGATGCAATGGGGTGCAACCCAAGCTGCTATTGCTGTATTGATGCTGAGCTTTGCGCAATTACCGTTGATGCTGAAATTTATCAGGCAACCGATTGAAAAAGCTTTGAGCGTGAGTGCTTTTGGAGTTCCATTGTTTGTGAGCGGCATGATGGTGAGTGCTTGGTCATTACGCGGTTTAGAGGTGGCTGCTTCATGAACAAGTTACCCATGTTCAGTTGGTTGCACATTGCACGGCTTGGTTTGATTCAAGCTTGTATGGGCGCGGTGGTGGTGGTGACGACTTCTACCTTGAATCGCATCATGGTGGTGGAATTGGCGCTACCAGCTTTGTTGCCTGGTTTTTTAGTGGGCTTTCACTACCTCGTTCAAATGGTTCGCCCACGCATGGGTTTTGGAGCAGACCAAGGAGGACGTTGCACACCTTGGATGATGGGGGGCATGACGGTCTTATCCATAGGCGGACTACTAGCGAGTCTTGCCACGGTATGGATGGGCCATACGCTGAGCCATGGTATTGCGCTATCGGTTTTTGCTTTTATGTTGATAGGTTTTGGTGTCAGTGCTTGTGGCACATCACTTTTGGTCTTGATGTCCAAGCGTGTCGCGCAAGATAGGCGTGCACCAGCTGCGACAGCGGTATGGATGATGATGATTCTTGGATTCGCAGTGACAGCGATTACCGTTGGTAAGCAACTAGAGCCCTATACACCCGAGCGTTTGTTGGAGATCAGCGCAACGCTTAGCGTTTTGGTGGTGGTGGTCACGGGTCTGTGCTTGTGGGG
>CAYFLF010000111.1:0-6493 GCA_964343725.1 uncultured Bordetella sp. | reverse complement strand
GTTCGCCACGGGTTGATATCTACACCCCCACGCCGTGTATAGCGCGCGTAGACTTCTAATTTAGATGGTTGACAGCGTCGCCAAATATCCATGAACACTCGCTCGACGCACTGTTCATGGAATTCGTTGTGATTTCTATAGCTCACAATGTATTGCAATAAACCTGCTTGGTCTATTTGCGGACCTGTGTAACTGATACGCACGCTACCCCAATCGGGCTGTCCTGTTACCAAACAATTACTTTTAAGCAATTGGCTGGTGAGGGTTTCTGTAACGGGCGCCTCCTTGAATTGCGCAGTCAATAACTCTGGTGCAGGTTGGTAATGCGAGCATTCCAAGTCCAAACGGTCAAGATTGAGGCCGTCTAGTTCATGGACAGGCTCTTTATCAAAGTCTTGCGGCAAGGTCAGTTGAACGCCAACGCTCGACATGACTTTTCCGTCTTCCCAAATCGCAGCGTTTAAATCTTCACGCAGTCGTGTTTGTACTTCCATCGCATCTGCAAACACCGTGTTGCTGAAACTATTGAGGTAGAGCTTGACCGATTTACTTTCCACAATATGGGTAGATTGCGCTGGCACGGTCAAACGTGCGATTGCTACCTGCGGCTTGCCACTTGGGTTGAGCCAACTCAGTTCATACGCTGTCCATAAGTCTGCGCCAAAAAAAGGCAAAGTGGCGGGGAGGCCTATTTCTTCACGCTTGGGTCTTCTTGCAATGGGAAACAACAATGTTGCGTCATATTGGTCGGCGTAAGAAGATGATTTACCTAATTGAGATTGTTCAGGTGTATTCATGCGCTAGGGATCACTTTGCGGCGAAACACCTTGCGGTCAGTGTCTGAAGCTTTTGCGTCAAAGACATAACCTTGTAAGTTAAAGCCTTCTAGTCCTTTTACCGTTTGGATACGGTTTTCAATAGCATAGCGCGCCATCAAGCCACGGGCACGCTTAGCGAAGAAACTAATGATTTTGTATTTGCCATCTTTGTAATCTTCAAACACACATTCCACGATACGCGCATGCAATGTTTTGCGATCGACGGCTTTGAAATACTCTTGCGAAGCCAAGTTCACGATGGTGGGCTCTTTGCTTGTAGCCAAACGTGTGTTGAGGTGCTCTGCAATTTGTGCCCCCCAGAATTGGTAGAGCGATGTGCCTTTGGGTGTTTGCAAGGCAGTCCCCATTTCAAGCCGATAAGGCTGCATCCAATCAAGCGGTCGCAGTACACCATACAAACCACTCAAGATCGCTACATGGTCTTGCGCCCAAGCAAGGTCTTTGTTTTTGAGACTTTTGGCATCTAAGCCATCGTATACATCGCCATTGAATGCCAACACGGCTTGCTTTGAATTTTTTTCAGTAAATTTTGGTTTCCAAGCCTGATAGCGGGCGACATTGAGTTGGGCTAAGGCATCACTCAAGCCCATCAAAGATGCAATCGCTTGCGGTGATTGGGTTTTCAACACCTTGATGAGTTCAGCAGATTGCTTGACAAACAAAGGCTCCGTGTGCGGCACAGAACCAGCAGGCGTTTCAAAGTCCAGCGATTTAGCAGGCGATAGCAAAAAAAGCATGATGCATATTAAGCGATATCACCAGCCAAACTGGCTAGGGTGTCTGCTGTCACTTCAATATGCGCAGGATAGTTGGTGTGGTCGCACCCAATTTTGACGGCAGCACCCGCCTTGATAGCTGCGCAAGTCGGCGCATCAAACTCAAATCGGACAAAGTGCACCGCAGAGGTTTTCTCCGCATTCTCGCGATCTAGATCCTCATCTGCGATGGCATAGACACGGGTATGGCCTTCAACTTCGACAAACATACGGTCTTCGATGCCGATCAATCTAGCCAATTCACGCTTGCGCTCATTGATGTCGGTGTATTCCAACATCATGGTGGCTTTCCAGTTGGTGCCCGAAGGAACTAAGGGAGCATAGGCCTCAATTTCTTGCAAGATACCTTCTTCTTCAAATACTTTTTCAATGCGCAGCATTTCTTGTATTTGATAACGGATTGTGGTTTCGCTCTCGAATTGCAAGTTGACATGTTCACCCAATTGCACGCTACGCAATTTGCGGTGCGCAATGATTTCAGGCTTATGTACTTTGCGCCACTTGGTGTAGGCCTCAAGCGTCATCAAACTCTCAGGCGTGATGTGTCCGGTTAGTTGCATGGGGACTCCTATTAATCCTATTAATTAAGTCAGGCCGTAAGCCTTGCGAACCAAGGTCAATGGATGATTGAGTTCAGGTGCACCCAAGCCATTGACTTCAAAGCCTTGCGCAATATGGTGTCCACCTAGCGGACAGTCTGAGCTGATGAAGTCTGGTTTGCTACCGTCTTTCATAGTGGCCATCGATTTGAAAACGGGTTTACCCAGTTTCATCGCATAAGCGTGAGAGCCTTTTTTCACACCATAAGTGCCAGCATGGCCTGAACAACGCTCGATCGCATTGATCTCTGTCTGGGGAATCATTTTTAGCATTTCTTCGGTTTTCTTACCGATGTTTTGCACTCGTCCATGGCAAGGGATTTGATAGCTGACTTTGCCAAGCGGTTGAGGGAATTCGGTTTTCAGCAAACCATCACGCTTACGCGCCATGAAATACTCAAACGGATCCCACATATGGTCTTTCACAAGTTGGGTATCCGCACATTCTGGGAACATGAGTGGCAATTCTTGTTTGAACATCAATGCACAACTCGGTACTGCTGCCATGATGGCGTAACCTTCTTTTGCGTACTTGGCTAAAACGGGTATGTTGGCTTCTTTGGATGCATGGACGGAGTCCAAGTCACCTAATTCAAGCTTGGGCATGCCACAGCATTTTTCCTTTTCAACCAACACATAAGGTATGTCGTTGTGATCCAAGATTTTTAATAAATCATGACCAATACCAGGCTCGTTGTAGTTGATATAGCAAGTGGAATAAATGGCCACTTTGCCAGGTGTTTTGTCGCCATCTACTACTTTGGTCGCTTTTGCAGTTTCAGCACTCGAGCGAAATTTACGAGTTGCCAAAGAAGGTAACCAGGCGTTTTTATCAACGCCCAATACTGACTCCATTGCACTGCGCGCTACTTTTGTCTGATTGATGGCATTGACCGTTTGAACGACCACTGGAATGCCCGCAAACGAGCCATGCGTATCTGTAGATGCCAAGAATTGTTCTGCGGCACCAACTTCGCCTTTCTTAAATTTGATCGCCTTGGCACGCAACATGGTGTGCGGGAAATCGAGATTCCATTCATGCGGTGGTGTGTAGGGGCACTTGGTCATGTAGCACAGGTCGCACATAAAGCACTGATCCACTACTTTCCAATAATCTTGCTTTGCCACTCCGTCCACCTCCATGGTGGCGCTCTCATCTACCAAATCAAACAAAGTAGGGAAAGAACCGCAAAGACTCACGCAACGCCGACATCCGTGGCAAATATCAAAAATGCGCTCTAGTTCTACAAAGCATTTTTCTTCGTTGTAAAAATCGGGGTTTTGCCAATCAAGCGGATGGCGTGTGGGCGCTTCTAAATTGCCTTCTCTTGCCATAAAGTACTCCAAATATCTAGAAAGTTTTACAAGCTTTAGTAACAGAAACGGCTTGTAAAACAAGCCGCTTGAATTACTGCTGCACCACAAAGGGTGCAGCAACTATTTTGATTAATCTACCAACTCAGCCAAAGCTTTGGCGTAGCGATTCGCGTGTGAACGCTCGGCTTTTGCCAAAGTCTCGAACCAATCAGCGATTTCATCGAAGCCTTCTTCGCGCGCTGTTTTGGCCATACCGGGGTACATGTCGGTGTACTCATGGGTTTCACCAGCAACGGCAGAAGCCAAGTTGTCACGGGTAGAACCAATGGGCATGCCGGTTGCTGGGTCGCCAGATTGCTCTAGAAACTCCAGGTGTCCATGGGCGTGACCTGTTTCACCTTCCGCAGTGGAACGAAACAGCGCTGCCACATCGTTCTGGCCTTCAACGTCTGCTTTGTTTGCGAAATACAAATAACGACGGTTAGCTTGTGATTCACCTGCGAAGGCATCTTTCAAGCATTGTTCCGTACGCGAGCCTTTGAGTGCTGCCATGGGAATATCTCCAAGTTGTTGAAAAAAATGCTCTGGCTTTAAGCGCCAAAGACCCGCAAGGTTAACGGCAAAAGATAACAAGGTCTAATAAGATCAATCAATGCCTGTCATTGACAAAGGCTATCCATACTGGTTTTCCCTTTAGTCAATAGCTAAAATGCCGCATGACTCTGACCACTCCCGCTCAACCTGGGCTAGAAAGCCTCTCCAAATCATTCGAACCTGCAGCATTGGAGGCCTATTGGGGTCCTGAATGGGAAAAACGTGGATACAGCGTAGCGGGTTTCCGTGGCACACAGAAACCGCAAACTCAAGCGCCTAGCTTTTCGATTCAATTACCACCGCCCAATGTCACGGGCACTTTACACATGGGGCATGCGTTTAATCAAACCATCATGGATAGTTTGACGCGCTATCACCGCATGGCGGGTTTCAACACCGCATGGATTCCTGGAACAGACCACGCCGGCATTGCGACCCAAATTGTCGTGGAGCGCCAACTACAAGCGCAAAACATCAGCCGTCACGATATGGGTCCCACGCCAGCTGAGGCCCGCAAAAATTTTGTTGCCAAAGTATGGGAATGGAAAGAGCAATCGGGCAACACCATCACCCAACAAATGCGACGCATGGGCGATAGCGTCGATTGGTCGCGTGAATATTTCACGATGGATGCGAAATTATCTGAAGTCGTTACCCACACTTTTGTCAAGCTGTACCAACAAGGCCTTATCTATCGCGGCAAACGCTTAGTCAACTGGGACCCCGTTTTGCAAAGTGCAGTCTCTGATTTAGAAGTAGAAAGCGAAGAAGAAGACGGACATCTGTGGCATATCTGCTACCCATTTGCTGATGGCCCACAAACCGTCGATGGGGTTAGCGCAAAAGGTCTCGTTGTTGCCACGACAAGGCCCGAGACCATGCTTGGCGACGTTGCTGTCATGGTGCATCCTGAAGATGCACGCTACCAACACCTGATTGGCAAGCTTGTGCAATTACCACTGTGCAACAAAACTGTCCCCATCATTGCAGACGAGTACGTGGACAAAGCATTCGGCACGGGTGTGGTGAAAGTCACCCCAGCCCACGACGCCAACGACTATGCAGTCGGTCAACGGCACCAGCTCCCCATCATTGGCATCTTGAACTTAGATGCCACCGTCAACACCCATGCACCCCAACCCTATCAAGGCTTAGACAGATTCGCAGCGCGCAAGCAAGTGATCAAAGACCTAGAAGCACTGGGACTGTTGGTCGAGACCAAAAAGCACAAGCTCATGGTTCCGCGTTGCGCACGCACAGGACAAATTGTGGAACCCATGCTCACAGACCAATGGTTTGTGGCCATGAACAAAATCAGCGACCAAGACCCTAGCGGCAAAAGCATTGCGCAAAAAGCGATCGATGCTGTGCAAACCGGGCAAGTCACGTTCATTCCAGAAAACTGGATCAACACCTACAACCAATGGATGAACAACATCCAAGACTGGTGTATTTCACGCCAGTTGTGGTGGGGGCATCAAATTCCTGCTTGGTATGACGAAGATGGCAATGTGTACGTCGCAGAAAACGAAGCACAGGCGCAAGCACAAGCGCCTGGCAAAACCCTCAAGCGCGATGAGGATGTCCTAGACACTTGGTACTCTTCTGCTTTAGTGCCTTTCAGCACCATGGGTTGGCCCCATCAAACCCAAGACTACGACTTGTATTTACCAAGCAGTGTGTTGGTCACAGGTTACGACATCATCTTCTTCTGGGTTGCCAGGATGATCATGATGACGACCCATTTCACAGGCAAAGTCCCCTTCAAACACGTCTACATCCATGGCCTCGTGCGCGATGCACAAGGCAAAAAGATGAGCAAGTCTGAAGGCAATGTGCTGGACCCTGTGGACTTGATCGACGGCATTGCACTAGAGCCTTTGCTAGAAAAAAGATCACAAGGTCTGCGCAAACCTGAAACCGCACCCCAAGTCAAAAAGAATACGCAAAAAGAATTTCCAGATGGCATCCCAGCTTACGGTGCAGATGCCTTGCGCTTTACCTTTGCGGCGCTTGCATCACTTGGCAGAAGCATTAACTTTGACAGCAAACGCTGCGAAGGGTATCGCAACTTCTGCAACAAACTGTGGAACGCAACACGCTTTGTACTGATGAATTGCGAAGGCCAAGATTGCGGCCTGAAAGAGCACACCAAAGCAGAATGCCAACCGGGTGGCCCTGCACATGGCTATATGTCTTTTAGCCAAGCCGACCGTTGGATCAGCTCTTTGTTGCAACAGACTGAAGACCAAGTAGCCAAAGGTTTTGCCGACTATCGTCTCGACAACGTAGCCACTTCCATTTACGAGTTTGTGTGGAACGAATACTGCGATTGGTATCTAGAAATCGCCAAAGTACAAATTCAAAC
>CAYFLF010000110.1:0-6494 GCA_964343725.1 uncultured Bordetella sp. | reverse complement strand
TTGAGCATGACTTTGTCATTCATCAGGTACATCCAGTCATCCATTTGGACATGGATGATGGAACCATCTACGGGCAAGGCCAAGGTGTAACGCCAGTTAAATGCGTTGCCCTTGGATTGACCTTCGGCAATACCAATCACATCGCCAGCTGTGCCTGTAAAAACGCCATTGCCTTTATCGGTGAGCTTCCAGATGCGTTTTTCCGTTTTGCCGTCTGAATAGACAAAGTCTTCGTCTAACACGCCTTGGTCGTTGATCCATTGGCATTTCATCTCCACGGTGAATCTTTTGACAACCTTGCCATTTCTATCGGTGAACATGCCCCATGCGTCCACTATGCCGTTGAAGTAGGTTTTTAAATCCAGCGTCGGCTTTTGGTCTGCAAAATCTTGAATGGACGGGCCAGCACAACCAGCCAAGCCCACAACACCTGTGGTAGTTGCTAATCCTGTGAAGAGAAGTTTTCTACGATGCATCATGGGTGACCTCTGTATCAGATGGTGAATGTTTGCCGAGAAGAACAAGCAGTGGAAGTGTAATCATCCAAATCAAGGCCAGTGTCCCTAAAGATATTAATTTGTCAGGCAAGCTCGCAGCGCCTAATTTGCTGCCGGCCAAATAACTGAGTGGGCCAAATAGCAATCCTGCCAGAGCAGAAACCAACCAATGTTGGTTTTGCAGGAAAGACAGTGAGGAATTCAAGGTCAAACCAAACATGACCCAAATCATCCATAGCCAAAAAGGGCTAAGTGGACCCAAAGCCCAGCCGTAAAAATCGATGATGGAGAAATACTGCACGACAGAGTCGAGCACGATGCCGAGTCCTAAGCAGATGAGAGAAATCTTGAAGTCTTGAGCCCGAGAGCCACTGTATAAAAAATGAATACCCACTAGGACCGCACAAATTAATAGGGCAGGTAGTTCTAGGTTATTGGGGACAGACACGATACACAAGAACCATCCAATCTGAAAACCTATGGCGTTGATGAGTCTATGCATTCTTTACCGTTAGCAAGTTTGCGATTGGGGCCAAGAACTACGTGGGCTTGCCTGTTTGAGCGATATTGATGCGCGCAGGCTGGGTTTGGTCTTAGGCGCGCTTTGGTCTTAGGCACGCTTTAAGGGTTTGAGCCCAAAGTCGTAGTGCAATAAATTCCAATTCTTGGGTGCTGGCGTGTTGTCTGGGTAAACAGGCGCCGAGCTCTTTTGAAGATCGGCGATCAAGCTCTTTTTGACGCCAAATACTGCATCGCTCTCAAGCCATGGATCACCAGCTAAAAATACATGCGTGACCAGCGTTTCATACCCAGGTGCCGATACATGAAAGTGGACATGGGCAGGGCGCATGTAGTGGCGCTTGGTTGCATCTAGTAGTTTTCCGACGGGGCCATCATTGGGAATGGGATAGCTAGAGGGCACGATTGTTTTGAACCAAAAACGACCGTCTTGATCGGATTTAAATTGCGCACGCATTTTGGGTTCACCGTTGAGCTCGGGTTTTTGAGCGTCGTAGAGGCCTTCGGCGTCGGTATGCCACATATCGATAGTGGCACCCACAATAGGACTGCCGTTCGGCGCTTTGATGCTGCCTTCAATAAATATGGGATCGCCTTCGTCTTCAGAAACCAAGGTCGCGCCATTTGGCGTTAACTTGTGTTCCCCCAAATAAAAGGGTCCGAGCACGGTGGTTTCTGTAGTGCCCTCAGGCATTCTGTGGTTGATGGCATCAACCAGCATTGACACACCAAAAACATCCGATAGCAAGATGAACTCTTGGCGACGGTCATCACACATATGGCCTGTCTTGGTCAAGAAATCAATCGCTTCTACCCACTCGTCTTGGGTGAGTTCCACTTCTTTGACGAATGCGTGCACATGGCGCGTGATGGCTTGGACAATTTGCTTGAGTCGAGGATTTTCACAAGCGCCGAATCTATCAACGACTGCATCCGTGAGATTGTGTTCGGTAAAGTCAAGCATGTTGTTTCCTATCCTTAGGGTATGAATGGGGGGGTCTTGTTCAATGGATGAGCAGGATATTACTGCTTAACCATAGGCTAATTTAAATGGGTGCCTCTCGCATAAGACGATTCCATTAATTTAACCATGGCAAAGAGAACTTGGTTCGATGGAGTTGGAATGCCATGTTGAGCGCCACGCCTTACCACAAAGCCATTGAGATGGTCAATCTCGCTCAATCTTTTACGCGCCATATCTTGCGCCGTAGATGATTTCTGACTCGGCATGGCAGCAGATATGTTGGCGATGGTTTGTAAGGCTTCCGATTCAGACAAATCAACACCTTCTGCTTTTGCTACAGCTATGACTTCTTTGACAACAGCAGCTTGCGTGGATCGAATGGGCTCACATTGAAGCAGTTCACCGTAGGGGAGTTGCGACAGTCCTGAGATAGCGTTAAAAGCGCAATTGATCATCAGTTTGAACCATAGTTCACGCATCACGTTATCGGAGATACGTACATCAACCTTCGCGCTTGCAAACAAATTTGCAATTTGCGTCAAGGTATGAACGTGGTGGTTCATAGAAACAGATGACATCGCACCGATGACAAGATCGCCCCCGCCATGATGTTTGACGTATCCAGGGGCGGTTAGCTCACTGGCAACATACACAACTGCAGGGATGACAGTGTTTTTTACATGCTGGGTGATGAGGGCGATGTTTTCAACGCCATTTTGCAAACTGATAAGTACCGCATTTGGTTGTAGGTGAGGCGCCATACTTTGTGCGCTTGTCAGACTGTCAGTGGATTTCACACAGAACAAAATTAAATCTGCATCGCTGACCACTGCAACATTGGTGCTGGTGTGCAGGGCGATGTTCTCAACGCTAGGAGAGTCAGCTAAATCAAGATGAAGGCCATCGGTCGCAATGGCCTGCATATGCGCTTCACGTCCTATCAAAGTGACTCTGTGGCCCGCTCGAGCAAGCATGGCACCATAAAAACTGCCAACTGCACCGGCACCAACCACGGCTATGTGTTTGAAAGAGCTGTTCAGATATATTCCTTGGTATAGAAGTATCGGAAAGATTCTAATTTCCGATCCAAAAGGAGAAATCAATCGTGAACCACCAAGCATTGCAAGAAGCAGCGGGCATTATTTGGAAGCATTGGCAAAGCAATACTAAATTAGATGCATTGCCGCAACCGTCTAGACCGCAAAACAGGCAAGAGGGATATGCCGTTCAATCGATGCTGCCCGCGGTGGCCGGGCGAAAAGTACTGGGTTGGAAGATTGCCGCTACTAGCGCTGTGGGTCAAGCCCATATCAATGTCAGTGGTCCGATGGCTGGACGCATTTTGTCAGGGCAGGTGTTGCAAGATGGAGATGACGTCCCATCGCAAGGCAATTGGATGCGCGTGGCAGAACCTGAGATTGCCTTTGTCATGCAATCTGATCTTGCCCCGCGTGCAAATGCATATTCGCTAGAAGAGGTCATGCAAGCAGTTGGTGCGTTGCATCCTTCGCTTGAAATTCCGAATTCGCGCTACAACGTTTTCACCGCAGTCGGGGAGGCGCAATTGCTGGCAGACAACGCATGTGCCCATCAATTTATCCTAGGTCCCAAGGCGCCTGATGCCTGGCGGAGCATCGATCTCAGCCAGCATCTGGTGCAAGCACAAGTCAAGGGTGCTAGCGGTGCAACATGGAAACGAGAGGGCACAGGCGCCGCAGTGCTTGGGGACCCGCGTTTGGCATTGACTTGGTTGGTGAACGAACTCACTGCGCTAGGTATCAGTTTGCACGCGGGTGAATTCATCACAACCGGAACTTGTATGACACCCCTAGAGATGACCCCTGGCGATTCTGTAGAGGCAGACTTTGGAGTCTTGGGAAGGGTTGGTTTGAGGTTTATTTAATTTACGGGGTTGCCATCAATGCATCATCAAAAATCGCAACAGCACGTGTCCAACCAGCCGATGCGCCGCGAATTTTGTGTGGAAAGCAACTGATAAAAAAACCGGTAGGCGGCAAACTTTCTAGGTTGTGCATTTTTTCTATGTGGCAATAACCGATGTCACGTCCGGCCTTGTGTCCTTCCCAAATGAGAGATGCGTCTCGTGACTCACCATATTTTTGGGCGGTATGGACAAATGGTGCGTCCCAACTCCATGCATCGGTGCCTGTTAATCGCACACCACGTTCTAGCAAATACATGGTTGCCTCATATCCCATGCCACATCCACTCGAGACATAGTCATTGAAGCCATAACGCGAGCCAGCGCGGGTGTTGACCACCACAATCTCTAATGGACTCAAACTATGTTGAATTCTTGCCAACTCAGCTTCTACATCCTTTGCGGTCACAACATAGCCGTCGTCAAAATGTCGGAAATCTAGTTTGACGCCAGGTTGAAAGCACCATTCCAGTGGGACATCATGGATGGCAATAGCGGGCTTTTTCTCGCCTAGTGCTTTGTCCATCGTGGAATGAAAGTGGTATGGCGCATCAAGATGCGTACCGTTGTGGGTCGATAGATTGACAAACTCAACCGCCCATCCCTCACCATCTGGCAGGTCTTCTTTTTTCAAACCTGGAAAAAAAGGCTCAATTTGTGCGAACGTATTTTCATGGGTGAAATATTGAATTTTGGGCGCGAAGGCTGGCGGATCACTGATGACATCGTTTTCTAAGAATATGGAGAGATCCACAAATCGACGCGTCATAAATTGCTCCTTTTAGGGGTTGATTGCTACTTGGCGCTAGAGACTACAACATCTAACCACAGAAAACCCATAAAACCCTTTTATACTGTATATAAAAACAGTATTATAGGATTTATGCAAATTCCGTCAAATCCATCAAATTACCCTCGACAAGTCCTCTACACCCCGCTTTATTTGGATGTCTGCGCTTGGAAGGTGCCAGCGGGGTTCCCTTCACCGGCAGCCGATCACACCCAAGAGCGGGTGGACCTCAATAAGGAACTCATCCGCAACAAAGACGCGACGTATCTTTTTCGGGTGAAAGGCGACTCTATGGCGGGGGTCGGCATCTACGAGGGCGATACCTTGGTGGTAGACCGTAGCATCACGCCCAAGCACAACCACATCGTGCTGGCTTTGCTGAACAACGAATTTACCGTTAAGCGTTTGTATCAACGCGGTGGCATTGTGAAGTTGATTGCCGAGAACAATCTTTATCCCATTCGACGCATCAAAGAAGAGGATGATTTTGTTGTCTGGGGCGTTGTGACCTTTACTCTGCATAAGTTGTGTTAGCCCTATGTCTACACGAACTCAGCAATTGGCGTTGGTCGACTGCAATAATTTTTATGTCAGCTGCGAGAGGGTCTTTCGGCCTGACTTAAAAAACGCGCCTGTCGTAGTGTTGTCGAACAATGATGGATGTGTTGTTTCCCGTTCAAATGAATCCAAGGCGCTGGGCATCAAGATGGGACAACCATGGTTCCAATGTCGGGCTTTGGCAGATGAACACGGCATCCTCGCTTTAAGCTCCAACTACGCGTTGTATGCCGATATGTCCAACAGAGTGATGGCCATCTTGGGTGAGTACGCGCCAAGGCATGAGGTCTATTCGATAGATGAATGCTTTGTAGATCTCACTGGCATACCGTACTTAAAAGAAACAAGCTATCAAATGCGCGAGCGTGTGATGGCGTGGACAGGGATTCCTGTATGCGTAGGCATTGGGCCAACTAAAACGTTGGCTAAATTAGCCAACCATGTGGCCAAGAAGCACCCGCGTTCTAGAGGTGTGTTTAATTACAACGATCTCACACCTGCACAACAAGACAATTTACTCAGCCGTATTGCGGTAGAAGAGGTGTGGGGAGTGGGGCGCAAACTCACTGTCCGATTAGCGGAGCACGGCATACACACCGTACAAGATTTGCGCGCGGCGCATCTACCCACATTACGCGCTGCCTTCGGTGTTGTGATGGAGAAGACACAACGTGAATTACAAGGGATTGCATGCGTAGATATCGAGGATATCGCGCCTGCTAAAAAACAAATTGTGGCGAGCCGTTCATTCGGGCAAGCGGTGCACGATGTCAATGTGCTGAAAGACGCGATGACTACCTTTGTAGCTAATGCATGTACCAAGCTCAGAGCGCAAAACTCACATGCGTCGGTGATCCAAGTGTTTTTGCAAACCAATCGGTTTCGTCGTGACCAACCGCAATATATGCCTTCCTTATCGGTGCCATTGCCGCAACCTACCAACGACAGTTTGGTGGTCAACCGTTGGGCTGATTATTTAGTGGGACGTATGTTTAAACCCGACTATGCGTATAAGAAAGCAGGCATTATGTTGAGCGAAATCACGCCCGTCACCTATCTACAAAGTGATTGGCTAGAACCGAGTCAATCGCCTTGCGCAAATCTCATGACCGCAGTCGATGCATTGAATAAGCGTTTTGGACGAGGTTTTGTCAAGATCTCCACCCAAGGTGCGTTTAGCCAATGGCAAATGCGACAAGAAAGAAAGTCGCCCAACTACACCAC
>CAYFLF010000109.1:0-6500 GCA_964343725.1 uncultured Bordetella sp. | reverse complement strand
GGCACATAAGCCCCGCCTGCCGTACAACTGCCCATCACCACCGCAATTTGCGACAGACCTTGTGCGCTCATATTGGCTTGGTTGTAGAAGATGCGGCCAAAGTGGTCACGGTCTGGAAACACGTCGTCTTGGTTGGGCAAATTAGCACCACCCGAATCCACCAAATAAATGCAAGGCAGGTGATTTTGTTGCGCGATTTCTTGCGCACGCACATGCTTCTTGACCGTCATCGGATAGTAGGTACCGCCCTTTACTGTCGCGTCGTTACACACGATCAAACAATCCACACCACTGACACGACCAATACCGGTGATCACACCCGCACTCGGGGCATCGCCGTTGTACATGCCGTATGCGGCCAAAGGGCTCAGCTCTAAAAATGGCGTGCCAGGGTCCAACAACATTTGCACACGGTCACGCGGTAGCAATTTGCCACGGGCCACATGTTTGGCGCGCGCAGACTCTCCGCCGCCATTGGTAACGCTTTGAATTTGTAATCGCAAATCGTCAACCGCCGCTTGCATGGCGGCGGCATTCGCCATGGCTTCTGCACTGCGAACTTGAACCTGTGTGTGGATCAAAGACATACGAGCCCTTAGAGCATTTCAATTGCCATGGCCGTGGCCTCACCGCCACCAATGCACAAAGTAGCGAGTCCTTTTTTCAATCCGCGCGATTGCAGGGCGTGGATCAAAGTGACCAAGATGCGGGCGCCCGATGCGCCGATAGGATGACCTAAGGCACACGCACCACCGTTCACATTCACTTTGTCATGGGGCACGCTGAGTTCTTTCATCAAAGCCATGGGCACGACAGCAAACGCTTCATTGACTTCCCAAAGATCTACATCTTTGACTTGCCAACCTGCTTTGCTCAAGGCTTTTTGTGTAGCGCCTACTGGCGCTGTTGCAAACCACTCAGGCGCTTGGGCATGGGTGGCGTGGCTGACGATACGGGCCAAAGGCTTACAACCTAATTTAGTTGCCGTGCTTTGACGCATCAACACCATTGCAGCAGCACCATCATTGATAGAGGAACTAGAAGCAGCTGTGATCGTGCCGTCTTTTTTGAACGCGGGTTTCAAGCTGGTGATTTTGTCGAGCTTGACTTTGCCTGGACCTTCATCCATCGACACCACTGTTTCACCTGCACGGGTTTTGACGGTGACGGGTGCAATTTCTTTGGCGAAACCACCTGACGCAATAGTGGCCTTGGCACGCTCCACACTGGCAGTGGCGAATGCATCTTGCTCCGCACGGCTGAAGTTGTATTTGGCAGCACAGTCTTCGCCAAAGGTGCCCATGGAGCGGCCGACCTCGTAAGCATCTTCCAAGCCGTCGAGCATCATGTGGTCAAACACTTTGTCATGCCCCATGCGGTAGCCAGCACGGCCTTTCATCAACAGATAGGGCGCGTTGGTCATGCTCTCCATGCCACCAGCAACCAACACATCGTGCGAGCCTGCTAACAACATATCGTGGGCAAACATGGCAGCGCGCATGCCAGAGCCACACATTTTTGACAAGGTCACAGCGCCAGCGCTTTGGGGCAAACCACCTTTGAACGCGGCTTGGCGCGCAGGTGCTTGGCCTTGTCCCGCCATCAAGCAATTTCCAAATAAAACTTCGCTCACCAAGTCTGGCGATACGCCTGCGCGTTCGACTGCAGCGCGAATCGCCACGCCACCCAAATCATGCGCAGCAAGTGTTGCAAAGTCACCCTGAAAGCTACCCATGGGTGTGCGCGCTGCACTGACGATGACAACTGGATCTGAAGATGCACCGGACATGAAAAACTCCTAAAACTTATTTAAATTAAACACCGCGCGGATAACGCTTGAACGCGCTACGAAACACATTGACGACTTCATCGCTGTGGTTCATGGTGACGCCAAGGTCTTTGACTAAACCGTCATGTACACCATAGATCCAACCATGGACGGCGACTTTTTGGCCACGCCCCCATGCATCTTGCATGACGTTGGACATCGCGACATTGCCCACTTGTTCGATCACGTTCATTTCGCACATGGTGTTTTCTAATTCTGCTTGGGGCAAGTGGTTCAATCGTTGGCGATGGCGTAAACGCACGTCTTGCACATGGCGCAGCCAGTTGTCTGCCAACCCGATGCGCATGCCACGCGTGGCAGCCAGCACACCACCACAACCGTAATGCCCGACCACCATGATGTGCTCGACCTTGAGGCAGTCGACTGCGTATTGAATAACGGATAAAGCGTTGAGATCGGAATGCACCACCACGTTGGCAACATTGCGATGCACGAATACCTCGCCTGGCTCTAGCCCTGTGATTTGATTGGCAGGGACTCGGCTATCGGAACAGCCGATCCACAAATATTTGGGCGTTTGTTGGTGCGTCAGGGCAGAGAAAAAACCTGGTTGCTCACGCTCCATGCGCGCGGCCCAAGCGCGGTTGTTGTCAAACAGGTGTTGCAAGCTAGAGGTCATGAATACGTGTCCCTATTCAGATGATGGGGGGCCATACATATATCAAAGCGTTTCTGCAAACAGTTCACGGCCAATCAGCATGCGCCGGATTTCACTGGTCCCCGCGCCAATTTCATAGAGTTTGGCATCACGCCACAAACGCCCGAGTGGATATTCGTTGATATAGCCATTACCGCCAAAAATTTGTATTCCCTCACCCGCCATCCAGGTGGCTTTTTCAGCGGTCCACAAAATCACACTGGCGCAGTCTTTACGAACTTGACGCACATGTTCTGTCCCCAGCATGTCCAAGTTTTTGGCAACGGTGTAAGCAAATGAGCGAGCGGCTTGCAACACGGTGTACATATCGGCGACCTTGCCTTGGATGAGTTGGAATTCACCAATGCTTTGTCCGAACTGTTTGCGATCGTGGATATATGGAATGACGTTGTCCATGACCGATTGCATGATGCCCAAGGGGCCGCCTGATAAGACAGCACGTTCATAGTCGAGCCCGCTCATCAAGACTTTGGCGCCGTTATTCAATCCACCCAAGATGTGGTCTGCGGGTACTTCAACGTTGTGAAATACCAATTCGCCAGTATGGCTACCGCGCATACCTAGTTTGTCGAGTTTTTGGGCGATGCTGAAACCCTTCATGCCTTTTTCAATCAAGAAAGCGGTGACACCGCGCGCGCCGAGCTCAGGCTCAGTTTTGGCGTAGACCACCAAGGTATCGGCGTCTGGGCCGTTGGTGATCCACATCTTGCTGCCATTGAGCAGGTAGTAGCCGCCTTTGTCTTCTGCTTTGAGTTTCATGCTGATGACATCGCTGCCCGCATTGGGCTCAGACATCGCCAAAGCACCCACATGTTCGCCGCTAATGAGTTTGGGCAAGTATTTTTGGCGCTGGGCGTCGGTGCCATTGCGTTTGATTTGGTTGACGCACAAATTGCTGTGCGCGCCATAACTCAAGCCCACACTGGCAGAGGCGCGCGAGATTTCTTCCATCGCCACCATGTGCGCCAAGTAGCCCATATTGGCTCCGCCAAATTCTTCGCCCACGGTAATACCGAGCACGCCCAAGTCACCCATCTTGCGCCACAGGTCCATGGGGAATTGGTCGTTGCGGTCAATGTCTGCAGCACGTGGCGCAATTTCGGTTTGCGCAAATTCACGCACAGCATCGCGAAGCGCATCGATGTCTTCTCCGAGTTGGAAATTGAGCCCTGGCAAGTTATTCATGATTTAGCTCCTTTGGTTTTACCGCCATGCTTGTTCAGCAGTGAGCGCGCCTCTTTTTCGTGCGATTTGACTTCTTCTAAGTTGGCTTGTAACTCTGCCATTTGGGCTTCGAGTTGGCGCTTGTGGTCGGCTAAGACGACCAAGAATTTTTCTAATTGCGGCCCCGTATCGCGCGGGCTGTCGTACATGTCAATGAGGTCTTTGGCCTCTGTCAAGGACAAGCCTAAGCGTTTGGCGCGCAATGTGAGTTTGAGTCGGGTGCGATCTCTTCCAGAATACACACGGTTTCGGCCTGCAGGTCCCGAGCGCTCGGGTTGCAGCAGCCCCATGTCTTCATAAAAGCGAATGGCGCGGGTGGTGAGATCGAACTCGCGCGCTAAATCGCTGATGGAATAAAAAGTGGCCATAAGTGCTTGACGTTTTGGTTTACGTTTACGTAAACGTCAATTATGACGCTAAATCGACAAAATGCGAAATTAGCCCCACGGCGCCAGCGGCTCGTCGCGCAAAACCCGACGGCGCTCTGGATAGTCCGGCACGACACTTTTGACGGTGTCCCAAAACTGCGGGCTGTGGTCCATGACCCGCAAGTGGCTGAGCTCATGGGCGACCACATAGTCGATCACATCCAATTTATGGTGGATCAGACGCCAATTCAATCGGATCGCACCATCGGCTGACGCGGTACCCCAACGCGTGGCGGCACTGCTGAGTGACAAACGCTTCCAAGTGACACCCAACTGGGGCGCAAAGTGGTCTAAGCGCTCAGCGAATAGCTCTTTGGCGCGGCGCATCAACCATGCTTGGGTGGCGTCGCGGATTTGCTCTGGGCTGGCGGTGGTAGGCAGACCTATTCGCAAGACATAGCGGGTTTGGGCCTCAAAGATTTCTGCCTTGTCTGCGGTGGCTGTGGTGGCCGCGTAGTCAGCACTCAAAGTTTCAAGTTGCGCGCTATTTTTCTTGAGGGCGGGTGAAGAGTCGAGCACCACTTGCAAGGATTCACCGAGGTAGCGCAGGACGACTCCATCGCGCCATTGGATTCGGGCTTCGCCCAAGCGCCGCTGGTGCTCTTGCATCTCCACCAGTTTGCGCACAATCCAGTCGGCTTTTTCGTGCAAGGTGGATTCGATCTCGCTCACCGTCACCCACCTAGGTGCGCGTACCTCCAAGCCTTCAGGGCTAATGCTCATGCCTATCGTGCGTCGCTTGGCCCGACGAAACGCGTAGGCCACATCACACGAGGCCAGCGCAATACGTCGACTGGCACGGGGATGCGCAAACTGGGCTGTTAACGGAGCCGACGATAGATCTCTAGTGGGTTCGTTTGGTGAGATATCAAAAAAGTCCAAGACTCTTTGTATGAACTGCCCCATAGATGGAAACCTCAGGCCTTGGCGACAGCAGGTTCTAGATACGCTTGTGGATCCAGCCTTTGCATTTCATCTTCGATCCACTGCTCGACTTGCCGCGTGAGTTCATCCGCCTCACGGCCAACGCTAGAGATAGGAGCGCCGATAGACACATCGACCACACCAGGGTATTTGATGAAGGCCCTACGCGGCCAGCAAGTTGCCGAACTGATGGCTATGGGGATGACCGGTGCGCCCGTGGCAATCGCAAGCCTTGCGCCGCCGCTTTTATAGACGCCACGTTGTCCACGCGGAATACGGGTGCCTTCTGGAAACATGATGACCCAGACGCCTTTTTCCAAAAGGGCTTTGCCTTGTTCTACGACTTTGGCAAAGGCTTTGGCGCGTTGCGATCTATCGATATGCACCATGTCCAATAAACCGATTGCCCAGCCAAAAAATGGCACATAGAGCAATTCACGCTTGAACACATAGGCCAGAGGATGGGGCATGATGACTGGCATCAAAAAAGTCTCGTATGTTGATTGGTGCTTGACCAACAAGATTGCAGGACTGGTTTGACCAACTGGCAAATTCTCGAACCCCAAGGTTCGGTATTCAATTCCCAATATGACGCGTGCGCCTTGGATGCTCAGCCACAACCAAAACTGGGCCACCTTGTAACGCGCCTCGGGGCCTACACCCACGAGTGCACTCAACACAATCAACAGCGCCAGCGGAACAACGGTGACCACCATGACCGTCATGTGTAGTAGCGAGCGCAACAAAGCGACCATGCTCAACTTTCAGTGCTTTTGGAAGCTTGGTTTGCTTTGCTACTCGATTTAGCGGCCGCTTGGGTTTTGGCCAGCAACCAATCTACAAACGAAGATAGATCCTCGTGCACTTGTGTATCAGCTGGAAAATCACTTGGCAAACTAGTTTGGTCTCTGTGATGCACTCCCTTGCCAGTTAAGACCAAGTGCGGCGCACACCCCACTGCGGTGGCAGCTTGCAAATCACGCAAATGGTCGCCTACGGCGGGTACGCCTTTGAGGTCCATGCCGTAGCGCTCGCCGATTTGCTCAAACAGGCCAGAAGCGGGTTTACGGCAACTGCAGTTTTCATCGGGGCTATGGGGGCAGAAAAACACGGCGTCTACGCGGCCACCCACAGCGCTGAGCATTTTGTGCATCTTGGCGTGCATGGCGTTGAGCGCGGCGACATCAAACAAGCCTCGGCCTAAGCCCGATTGGTTAGACGCCACAACCACATGCCAACCAGCGTGGTTGAGCCGCGCAATTGCTTCCAATGCGCCCGGCATGGGTGTCCACTCTTGGGCAGATTTGACGTACTCATCGCTGTCATGGTTGATGGTGCCGTCACGGTCAAGGATGACAAGTTTGGTGATCATGTGTTGCCCTTTAGCCCTTTAAACAGCCAAGCAAGCCAAATCGGC
>CAYFLF010000108.1:2717-6563 GCA_964343725.1 uncultured Bordetella sp. | reverse complement strand
CCGACTGCCAATGCAGTGTCTTGGCTGAGTTTGTCGTTGACAATTTTGCCGCGCGCAGCGGCGATGGCCTCTTTTTCCAATTTTTCGATATTGGCTTTCGCCATTTTGCTGGGCGCTAGCAAGCCATACCACTGCGTCATCTCAAAGCCTTTGTAACCTTGCTCGGCGACTGTGGGTACATCGGGTAGTTGTGGCAAACGCGCGCTAGTGCCAGTCGCGATACAGCGAAGCTTGCCTGCTTTGATAAATTGCAAAAGAGCGGGTGCGCCCACTGCTGCAGCTTGGAGTCGACCTGCTAGCAAGTCTGTCAGCATGGGTCCGGTGCCTCGATAGGGAACATGCAGCACAAATATCTCGGTAGTCATTTTTAAATATTCAAACGCCAAATGGCCTGCACTGCCATTACCAGCTGAGCCATAGTTGAGTTGTGCAGGATGGGCCTTGGCGTAGGCAACGAACTCTTTTAAGTTTTTCACAGGCAAATCAGGGTGCACCACATACAGACTGGGTACTTTAGAGATGAGCGTGATGGGCGTGAAGTCTTTATTAGGGTCGTAGGGTAGTTTGGCAAATATGTATTGGTTGACAGCCAAGGTGCCAATATGACCCAAGATGAGCGTGTGTTCGTCGGTGGCGTTGGCAACTTCTTGCATCGCAATATTGCCAGCCCCACCGGGCTTGTTTTCTACAAACACACTTTGGCCAATCGTCTTACTCATTTCGCCTGCGAGTGCACGCGCAACAATTTCTGAACTACCGCCAGGCGCAAACGGAACAATGAGTCGCAAGGGCTTGGTGGGCCACGAGTCAGCGCGCGAGAGCCAAGGAGTCAAGCCTATGGATGCCAAGCTAGCATTCATGAGCAACTGCCTACGCTTTAAGAGTGGCGTGATCGATTGGAGCGAAGATAAGCTGCTCATGATGAATAGTGGGGAGGCTTGAAGCTTGAGCCCTTTGAATACGAATGTCGAATTAAGCGGTGGGCCGCGACATACGGAATAACTGTCCAGGCCCCACGCTGAAGTAATCAGCAGGGCCTCCACCACGCATCACATGTTGTGCATTGGCGGTGTCATAAATGCCGTCCTTGAGCAGACGTTCGTCGATATGAATGCCAACGACCTCACCGAGTATTAACCAAGAGTTGACCTTTTGGTGTTGATGAGTTTCTAGTTGAATGATTTGTGAGCATCGGCACTCAAAAGCGACCGGACTTTCAAGCACGCGAGGGACTGAAACGATATTCGAGGCTTGTGGGGTGAGTCCTGCTAATTCAAATTCATTGACTTCTGGAGCAACTGGGGCGCAGGTTTTATTCATCGCATCAGCCAGAGGCAGTGTGACCAGATTCCAAACAAATTCGCCTGTTTCTTGCACATTGCGCAAAGAGTCTTTGGCACCTACGCTAGAAAACCCAATGATCGGGGGGACGTAGTTGAATGCATTAAAAAAGCTATAGGGTGCCAGATTCAAAATACCACTGGCACTTTTTGTCGACACCCACCCAATGGGGCGTGGGCCGACGATAGAGTTGAAAGGGTCGTGCGGTAAGCCATGCCCATTACGGGGCTCATAAAAAATTGTCATCGGTTTAGTTTGTGTAGGGGAAGTAAAAAGAGATTCAAGAATTACCAGACTCAGCTAGTTTTTTCTCTTCTTTGATTTGCTCTGCAATTGCCTGCACTTGGTCATCAGACATTCCCAGTCTGGCTTGCATCATTTTGAGCTTGGCTTGCTCTTCTTCTGTCACAACGCCATCGGCGAGAACGGCACGCACTTCCATTTCATACATGGCTTGGCGACGTTCAACTTGCGCGGTGTAAGCAGTCGAAACTACACCCGTCAAAATGGCTGCAAGCGCAATCGACAAGATTTGCGTGAAGATGACCAAGATCGTGCCAATGAAAGTGACAGGATCGACATTTCCCCAACCCGACACAATGGTGATCACAAACCAATGCATTGCGGCGGGTATCGACGGGAAGACTTCAGGTTGCTTATGGCCCTCGATGATGTAGATCAGAGAAGAAAACAAAAGGCAGCTGATAAACAACAGGAAAACAGCAGAAGAAAACGAATCGCGCTCCGCTTTCACGGCGGCCACCATATCGTCAAACGCACTGTTGTAGCGGGATAGTTTGAAAATTCGCAACAAGCGGAACATACGCAAAACGCGCAAATCTGCGCCAGGCATGATGAGTTGCAAATAGAAAGGCACGGTGCTGACAAAGTCGATGATGCCGTAGAAGCTAAAGAGATACTCTTTACGCCCTTGCCATTCCGAACCGTTTTCGTCGTGCAGGTATTTCTCGCCGTAAGACCATACGCGCATGACGAATTCCACAGAAAAAACAGCAACGCTAAATAAGTCAAAAGCGTGGAACTCTGCCTCAAACGCCTCGTGAATTTCGGGAACAGATTCCAAAATAATGCCAATCACATTGGCTACCACCAACAGCGCAACGAAAACCTCTACAAAGTGGCTGTATTTGTCAGGGACAGCACCGTCCATGATTTCATAAGCTCGTCGGCGAATACGTTGAATGGCAGACATATTCGGTTAGCTCTTCATGGCTGTCTTGTTTTGCGCACGCTGCAACATCGCTTCAACTTGCACATCAGTCAAGCGGTAATGGGCTTGCAGACGTTTGAGCGATTCTTTTTCTTCGTCCGTCACAACGCCGTCAGCAAATATTTCGCGAATTTGCGCTTCAAAGGCGGCTTTTTTGCGCGCCACTTGGTTGGAGAACGCAGAGGCCACGATACCCGTCATGATGGCGGCCATACAAACCCCTAAAAATCCAGTGACAAGGGCAACAATCTCGCCAGCTTTTGTAACAGGCTCCACATTGCCATAACCGGAAGTGATGGTAATGATGGACCAGTAAATAGAGTGAGGAATCGTGCCAAAAAATTCTGGTTGTTCATGGCCTTCTGCAAAGTGCATCAGAGAGGCTGATACAACGGTTGCAATTGCCAATAAGAAAACCGCAGAACCAAACGCTTGTCGTTCTGAATACACGGCTTGAAACAAATCTTGCAAAGCCGTGTTGTATTTGGAGAGTTTCAAAATACGAAGCAGGCGTAAAACGCGCAAGATACGCAAGTCCAAATAAGGGAAAAACACATGCATGTAATAAGGCATGGTGGCAAAGAAGTCGACCAAGCCGAATGGGCTGAAGATGTATTGACGACGGCCCTTCCAGCTACCGCCTTCCGACGCTTGATACTTGGCGCCTAAAGACCAGACCCGTGCGATGTATTCAGTGGTGAAAAACATCACACTCCAGAACTCGAGTTCATGAAAAAAATCTTTATAAAGCGCGTGAATCTCGGGGACAGAATCCAGGATCACCGCAGAGCAGTTGATTAGTACTACGATGGTGATGGCAAGCTCCACCCATCGACTGGCAGCATGGTTGGGCGAGCCATCCATGATTTCCATGAGGGTATGTTTGAATCCTGAAGACATCTTTGAAACGTGAAATTCGCTGGGTCTTTTACTTTAAATACAAGCCACCCTTGTCAAAAGGGTGGCGTTTATTTAAAAACAAAACAATAAGTGTTGGAAAACTATTTGTTTTGAATTTTGTGCCACAGATCAAGCTCATACTCAGATAAGCGGTGCTTGTCGGTAGCCACTCTTTCAAACTCACCGCGGTCAGTGTGCACGCCAAGTTGACGAATTTGGCCCAGCAATGTTTTGAAATGCTCTACCGCTAGCTCGGGCTTTTCCGCAATTTTGTGAACCGGCCAAGGATTTCGCTCTTCGAGTTCATGTTCTTTGATGACCGTCTCGATTAAGGCATTGACTTCTTCAATGGTGAGGTGCAGGCGTTTGGCTTC
>CAYFLF010000108.1:0-2617 GCA_964343725.1 uncultured Bordetella sp. | reverse complement strand
GAGTTGGGGATGTTGTCAAACTTTTCAGCTTGCGCCTCATGCTCAAACAAGTAGCCCAAGCTAGCAGTCAAAACCACTAGCAACATCATGATGAAAGCAGCAGAGCTGATCATGGGCCATTCGCGTTTGATCACTCTAAAGAGCGTGATAGTGGCATCATTGCCACGGGTCAATTTGAGCAATCGGGCTAGACGGAAGACTCGCAAGAAACGCAAGTCAATCAGGTGGTGCAAGAAGACTTCTAAGAAGAACGGAAGGATCGCCAAGAAGTCAATAAAAGTCGAGGGTGTTTTAGCTTGCTTGAATCTACCTGCGATGGCACCTTTGAAGCCCGGTTCTTCCACGCAAGAGTACATACGCATGAAATATTCAATCGTGAAAATGCCGACTGCCACTGCATCTAGCACCACAAATTGCATACTTAAAACATAAGAGATGCTGTGAACAGACTCCAAGATCACAGACAGCACCGATAGCAATACCCAAATCGCAATGAATACTTCAAAGATAACTTGTGCAGTGCCACCAAAAGGGCTTGGGAATACCAAAGCGTGTACTTTTTGGCGGAAGGTACGGCCTTTGTTGAGTTCTTTGAATTCGGCGATGGCCGGAATGATGATGCGAAACAGTTTCATGATTCGCAATAGACGCAAGAATCGCAGTACGCGTAAGTCTAGGTCGAGCCCTAATAACTTCAGGTAAAAGGGCGCAACTGCTAGGAAGTCAATGATGGCGAAGGGACTTCTGACAAAAGCCAGTCGCGCGTGGTTGCGCGTTTTGAATTCTTCGTCCTCAGGCGCTAGATAAAACCGCAAAATATATTCAATCGTGAACACAACGACTGAAAAAATATCGAAGACTTCGAACCAGAGTTGATTCGGTTCAAACACGGCAGGTACGTGTTCGAAAATCAATGAGAACAAATTGGCAATGATCAGCAGACTGATCCATTTATCCAAAGTCTTTTGGTAGTTGCCTTCGATGTTGGGGTCCAAAAGCCATGAATACAACCACTTGCGCATTGGCAAGTCTTTGGGAATATTGGCTTCTTTTTCCTGATGTCCGAGTAAAGCGTGAACGTCTAGGTTCTTTAAGAATTGGTCTTTAGATCTTTCCATAGGGCACCTCAGAATTCAAATTCAGCAACTTTGATGGGATAGCCGCCTTTGTCGCAGACTGATAGGCGCAACTGCATTTTGTAATCAATCGGGTCAGTCTCCACCAACTGCGACCCTACAAATGGAATCGCGGATCCAGGTGGTGTGGGCATCAAATCCTCGATCACGATGGCACCCGCAGTCCCAGTGTCGGTGGGGATGCATTTTTCAATCAATTGCGGTGGTTGATTGGTGAAGGCATTCACTTGACTTTTGAGTTCGGTGTTTTTCATGATGTAGTCAAGACACGCACCCCAAGTGCCTAAAGTAGGTGTATCGGATTTGGCGTCACCAGAGGGCTTCACGCCACCCTTACAACCTTCAATTTTGTAATCGGCCTCGAAACGGGTAGTGCCTTGCTCTGTTAGCCAAGTGACCCAATCTTCGCCGTTAGATTTGGCGACTTCGGTTTTTCTGGCTTCCCCGAAGTTAATGACGCCTAACCACGTCACAGCAACAACGACAAGCGCCATCAAAAGTAAAAACCAATAGTTGACGCCTGTATCGACTTCGTGGTGTGAATGTTCGGATGATGTTCCCATAATTTTTTCAACAGTTACTGGTTGATAAATAACTTTATTGATAAAAGCAACAAAGTTAACAAACTGGCAAAAAGATGATAACGGATTAGTTTGCCGAACTTCTATGCGCCCATGCAGTCGTGTGTTTTTCTATGTAACTAAACAACTCATACATGACCATCGCCATGGCGCCTACCACCACTAATCCCGCGAAAGCCAAGCCCATTTGCATGGCAGAGCCGGCTGATATTAGTAAATACCCGATACCTTCGTTCGCTGCGGTCATTTCTGAAACGGTGGTGCCCACAAAAGCCAAAGTGATGGCTACTTTGAGCGAGCCATAGAAATAAGGCATGGAACGGGGCAGGCCGACTTTCACCAAAACATCCCAACGCCTCGCGCCCAAAACACGCAATACATCTTCCAACTCAGGCTCGAGTGTTGCCAAGCCCGTGGCGATGTTGACCATGATGGGGAAAAAGCTAATTAAAAAAGCTGTTAGTACTGCGGGGCCAATGCCAATACCAAACCAAACCACCAAGATGGGCACAAAGGCGGCTTTAGGCAATGCATTGAAACCTGTCATCAATGGATAGACGGCTGCATAGGCCAATCGGGAGCTTCCGATTACAAAACCAAGCAAGACGCCCACCACAATGGCGATTCCAAAGCCCGCCATGGTCACCCAAAAGGTGCGCCATGCGTGGGCGGCAATGACCTCTCGGAACTCGACCATTTGCTGCCAAATTCGCAAGGGGCTTGGAAAAATAAACTCGGAGACTGAAAAAACGCTACAAATCGTCTGCCACAAAGCGATGGTGAGGATTAACAAACCCCATGGCGCATATCGTTCTAAATGTTTTTGGCTCATGATTTTCTGATCGCCCCAATATGGCTGCGTAGTTCGTGCACGATGTCGGTGAAAGCTGGTGTGTAGGT
>CAYFLF010000107.1:0-6587 GCA_964343725.1 uncultured Bordetella sp. | reverse complement strand
CCTATGCCGCTTATTTCCCCGCTATTTAAGTCTTTTTTTGTGAAAAAACTCCATCAGGGTGAGAAGGATCTTCATCTGGGTTTCAACAAAATGGTGATCTGCGCGGTCTTGGCTGTTATGACAGGCTGTAGCACCCAAGGACCTGTGAAACCCAGTGGCGGGGTGGCAACAGAAGGTGCAACCAAAGAATCCCCGACCGACGCACCCGTGGCCAAGCGCGTGCCGAAGTTTGGTTTGGCTTTGGGTGGAGGTGCTGCCAGAGGATTCGCCCATGTGGGCGTGATTCAGGTCTTAGAAGAAGCTGGGTTGAAGCCTGATTTTGTTGTGGGAACTTCGGCAGGTAGCCTGGTCGCAGCTTTTTACGCCAGTGGAAAAAACGGTGCGCAGTTGCAACAGTTGTCTGAAACTATGGACGAAGCCACGATTACCGATTGGACGATTCCACTGCTGGGCCGCGGGATGATGCGAGGTGATGCTTTGGCACGATATGTCAACAGCAAAACCGGCAACCAAAAAATCGAAGATTTACCTTTGCCTTTGGGCATCGTCGCGACTGATTTGCACACAGGGCAGGGCGTTTTATTCCAACGCGGTGACTTAGGCACAGCAGTGCGTGCGTCAAGTTCGGTGCCCTCTGTGTTTGAGCCTGTGAAGATTGGCGCACGCGAGTTCGTTGATGGTGGCCTGGTCTCACCCGTTCCAGTGCGATTCGCCCGCCAGATGGGGGCCGAGTTCGTTCTGGCGGTGGATATTTCCAGTACCCCTGAGAACGCTAAAACAGGCGATATGTTTCAGATTTTGATGCAAACCTTCACCATCATGGGCAAAAGCATCAATTCTTTTGAATTGCGAGAGGCAGACGTCGTGGTTCGACCTGCTTTGGGCACTGTGGGTTCAGCGGAATTTAGTGCCAGACGTAAATCTATCGAAGCTGGACGTGCCGCCATGATGGCAGCGCTTCCCAAGGTACGTGCAGCGCTTTCGCCACGTTAATCATCTAGGTAAAAAAAGAGGGCCCGTCTTGCGACGGGCCCTGCAAAGAATCCAGCACCCTAAGGTGTTTAAAGGATTCGAGGAGACAAACTTTTTGAATTAACGCTTTTTAGAAACAGTCTTGCTGACTTTTGCAGCAGTTTCAGTCACAGCGTGGAAGTTGCTTTCAGCCAAATCAGTAGCTTGCTTGACAACTTTTTGAACAGACTCAGCGGCAGTGTTGCTAGCGTTGAGGGCTTGCTTCAAGAAAGCAACAGCAGACTCGGAGCCAGCAGGTGCGTTTTTCAAAGCAGCGTCGAAGAAGCTAACGAATTGCTTTTGAGCTTCAGCGGCCTTGGCTTCAACAGCCTTGCCAATTTCAGCGCCAGTCTCTGAAGTGATTTCATACACGTGACGTGAGTAAGAAGCTGTTTTTTCAGCCAAAGGTTGGAAAAACTCGGCTTGAAGTGCCAAGAATTGCTGTGGGTCTTTAGCGCCAATTAGGCTTTTGATGAAGTCGGCAGACTCAGACAAAGAGCTGCGAGCAGCAGTCATGTTGAGCTCAACCAATTTTTCAACGCTGGTGAAAGCTTCATTGCTCATTGCGAATGCGCTGTTCAAAGCAGCTTTGTTAGAAGCGACGATTTGTTCTGTAGTGATCATGTGAATCTCCAAAAAAGTGTGAAAGTTGAAAAAAAACTTGCTTTGCAGCAATGGGTAGGAGTTTAGGGTTATCCCGCGGTTTTGCAACACTTTGGAGGGGGTTTAGGCGTGCTTTAGAGGTGACTGCCTAAATACCAACCTACCCACCTATGCGGGGAAAATGTGGGTTGAACGTGCTTAATTAGGGCTTATGAACGCTTTTTATTCGGACCAGTTTGTATTGCCGCTTCCGCAGGGACATCGTTTTCCCATGGGCAAGTACAGAATTCTGCGGGACCGACTGGCAGAGGAGATTCCTGAAATCCAAACGAATGTCGCCCAACCCGCCTCCGATGGCGAATTGGCGTTGGTGCATGCGCCTCATTACATCCAAGCGGTGGCAAATGGCACCCTGGGTGACAAAGCGCAGCGTGAAATTGGCTTTCCTTGGTCCCCTGAAATGGTGGCAAGGTCAAGACGCTCTACAGGCGCCACCATCATGGCGGCGAGGGCGGCATTGTTGGGTCGCGAGGGCATTGCCGCCAATTTGGCAGGCGGAACCCACCATGCCTACGCAGACAAAGGAAGTGGTTTTTGCGTTTTCAACGATGCCGCGGTTGCAACTCGTTTGATGCAAAGCGAATGGAGTCGCCAGTATCGACATCCTTTGAAGGTCGCCATCATTGATTTAGATGTGCACCAAGGCAACGGAACCGCGCATATCTTTGGACAGGATGACTCGGTTTTCACAATGTCCATGCATGGAGCCAGAAACTTTCCGTTTGCCAAAGAATCGAGTGACTTAGATGTGGAATTGCCGGACGGTTGCGACGATAAAAGCTACTTAGAAGCCTTAGAACAGGCTTTGGAGACATTAGATAACCGCTTCGAACCTGGCTTGGTGATCTATCTCGCTGGCGCAGATCCGCATGAAGGGGATCGTTTAGGTCGTTTGAAATTGAGTTTTGATGGCTTAGAGGCGCGAGATAGACGCGTGTTTGATTGGGCTTATCAAAAAGAAATCCCTGTGGCTTTTGCCATGGCTGGTGGTTACGGGGTGAACATTGCGGATACGGTGCAAGTGCAAATGAATACCTACCGTGTCGCCTATGCGTATTGGCTTCGCTGGCAAAATCGCAAGTTATGAGTGAAAAACCCACGGAACGCGTTCTGCCACAGCCGCGCAGTGCTTTTAGAGTATTTCGATCCATCAGTACAAGATGGGAAGACAACGACATCTACGGTCATATCAATAACGCGGTTTATTACAGCTACGTTGATACGGCGGTCAATGCCCATTTGATTGCACAGGGCGTGTTAGATATTCATGCTGGCAAAACAATTGGCTTGGTGATTGAAAACCATTGCAATTTTTTTGCCCCCTTGGCCTTTCCGCAAACGATTGATGCAGGTATCCGCGTCAGCAAAATCGGTAAATCCAGCGTCCGATACGAAGTAGGATTGTTTGCTGAGGGTGAGAACCTATGTGCGGCCTTGGCGCATTTCATACACGTCTATGTCAACGCCCATGACAGACGACCCGTCACGAGCCTACCCCCCGATTTGCAAATTGTTTTGGAGAAATTGAGATGACCACCCCTGTTAGCGATAGCCAAGCTGTTGACCATGCCATCACGTCCCGCATGTCGACCCGAGCGTTTACCAACCAGCCTGTACCGAAAGACCTGATCACCGAGATCCTGCAAGTGGCAAGTCGAGCACCATCTGGCACGAACACCCAGCCTTGGAAAGTCTATGTATTGCAAGGCAAGAGCCGTGACACCTTAGTCGAAAAGGTGTGTGCAGCGCATGATGCCAGTCGCGCCAACCCTGAACTGGCCAAGCAGTACCAAGAGCAATACGACTATTACCCTACGCAGTGGGTCAGCCCCTATATCGATCGCCGCCGCGAAAACGGCTGGAGTTTGTATGGCTTGCTAGGTATTGGCAAAGGTGACAAAGACAAAATGCATTTGCAACACCAACGCAATTACAAATTCTTTGACGCACCAGTTGGGATGATGTTCACGCTGGATCCGATCATGGGCCGTGGCTCTATGTTCGATTACGGTATGTTTGTGCAAAACATCATGTTGGCAGCTCGCGCACGCGGCTTGCACACTTGTCCGCAAGCGGCTTGGAACCACTACCACAGCATCATCCTGCCGCATATTGGTGCGGGCGAGGGGGAAATGTTGGTTTGCGGCATGTCGCTGGGTTGGGCCGATACCTCAGACAAGGTCAATACCTTTGTCACGCCACGCGTGCCAGCTGAAGAATTCACCCATTGGCTCGATTGATTCCATGATCATCACCAGTCTGTTAGATACAGACCTCTATAAATTCACCATGATGCAGGCAGTGCTGCATCAGTTTCCAAGCGCGCAAGTTACTTACAAATTTAAATGCCGCAATCCTGGTATTGCGCTCGCGCCTTATGTGCAGGAGATTCGAAGTGAAATCAAATCGCTGTGTGGTTTGAAATTTCAGGAAGAGGAGCTGTCTTGGTTGCGAAGCATGCGCTTTATAAAAAGCGATTTCATCGACTTCTTGGGCTTGTTTCGTCTCAACGAAAAATACATACAAATCACCCCATCACAAAACGGTGAGATAGACATCACCATTCAGGGACCTTGGTTACACACTATTTTGTTTGAGATACCTGTCTTGGCGATTGTCAACGAGGTGTATTTCCGCAATACCCAAAAGGTGCCTGATTTTGTGGAAGGACGACAGCGCCTTGAGAAAAAAATAGATACCTTGCGAGCAGAAAGACTCAGCGATTTGAAGATCGCTGATTACGGGACGCGTCGGCGTTTTTCCAAAGCTTGGCATGAAGAAATTTTGCGCGTCTTGTCGGTCAAACTCGGAACAGAACCTATCGGGCAATTAGCTGGAACCAGCAACGCGCTGTTTGCAATGAAATTGAACTTGCGCCCCCTAGGCACCATGGCGCATGAATATTTACAAGCTTGCCAAGCTCTAGGGCCGCGTTTGCGTGACAGCCAGGTGTTTGGTTTTGAGACTTGGGCACGCGAATACCGTGGCGATTTGGGAATTGCTTTAAGCGACGTTTACGGTATCGAGCCATTTTTGCGTGATTTCGACATGTATTTTTGCAAGCTCTTTGATGGCGCGCGCCATGACAGTGGTGATCCATTTACATGGGGCGAGCGCATGATCGACCATTACCGTCAAAACCGTGTGGACCCCAAGACCAAGACCCTGATTTTTAGCGATGGCTTGACGGTGGAGCGCATCATTGCGCTTTACGAACAATTCAGAGGGCGTTGCCAACTCGCATTTGGAATCGGGACCAATTTGACTAACGATTTAGGCTATGAGCCCTTGCAAATCGTCATCAAGATGGTCGAATGCAATGGCCAGCCTGTGGCCAAACTGTCTGACACGCCGTCTAAAAACATGTGTGAAGACCAAAAGTATTTGGCTTATTTGCGCCAAGTGTTTGGTATTGAAGCCCCCAATTAAGGCTGCAAATGGTTCCATTACTCATCATTATTTTTGTCATTACCTATATCGCGATCGCCTTTGAGCATCCGTTAAAGATCAATAAATCTGCCTCTGCTTTATTGGGGGCTGGTTTGTTATGGGCCATCTATGCGCTTGCCTCTAGCAACTTGGAGCAAATCAACCAAGAGTTGTCTGAAAGCTTGATTGGAACTGCGCAAATTGTTTTCTTTTTAATGGCTGCAATGGCGATTGTTGAGGTGGTGGATGCCCATCAAGGCTTTGATGTGATCACCGCAAAAATACATACCAAAAGCTTGCCTATATTGCTTTGGGTGATTTGTTGGGTCGCTTTTTTTCTCAGCTCAATATTAGATAACTTGACAACTACGATTGTCATGATTTCGCTGGTTCGTAAACTCCTCGATAGTCGAGAAGACAGATTGTTCTTCGCTGGAATGATTGTGATTGCTGCGAATGCTGGGGGAGCGTGGTCACCCATTGGGGATGTAACGACCACCATGCTTTGGATTGGAGGTCAAATTACCCCTTTAGCCATTATTCAAAGCCTTTTTATTCCTTCTGCAATCAATTTATTAGCTCCACTTTTGGTCATCACTTGGAGGCTGCGTGGGAAACAAGTAGTCTCTCCCCAAACATCAGAATCCTCCGATGGCTTTGTTACTTCCGTATTTGAGAGAAACCTGATGTTCTTTTTAGGGCTTGGCGTATTGGTTGCTGTTCCAGTTTTTAAAACACTCACCCACTTGCCGCCTTTCATGGGGGTATTGCTGGGTTTGGGTCTGCTTTGGATGGTGGGTGACTTAGTTCACAAGGATAAATCTTTTGAAGCCAGAAATCATCTTGACCTCTCCACCGCTTTGTCACGAATCGATATGTCTTCTATCGTGTTTTTTATCGGAATTCTTCTAGCAGTAGCTATTCTGGAGCATACCCATGTGCTCTCTTCCTTAGCAACCTGGCTTGATGAAACGGTAGGTCGCCAAGATTTAATTGTTTTGCTCATTGGTTTAGTGAGTGCAGTAGTTGACAATGTTCCTTTGGTCGCGGCCTCCATGGGTATGTATAGCTTGGAGAAATTTCCTGCTGATCACTTTATTTGGGAGTTTCTTGCTTACTGTGCGGGTACGGGTGGTTCTATATTGATCATCGGTTCAGCAGCTGGTGTGGCTGCGATGGGAATTGAAAAGATCGATTTTGTCTGGTACTTGAAACGAATCAGCGGGCTTGCTTTTATTGGTTACATCGCTGGAGCCATTGTGTACATCGCAGAGTTTGTTTGAGTCTCTCCCCGTTATTTGACTTTATGGATACACAACTCTATGCCGTGGTAGGACTGATTGGCGTCAATTTAATTTTGCTGATAGTCTTGCTTTGGCGTTCAATTTCAAAATCCTCCCAAGAAGAGAATTTGCTGATCCAAAAATATCTAGACGAAAAACTAGACCGTTTGGAAAGAGCCTTGCGTCAGGAAGTCACAGAGG
>CAYFLF010000106.1:0-6598 GCA_964343725.1 uncultured Bordetella sp. | reverse complement strand
TTTTCCAAAGCGACAAAGCTTTCGGCGATGCGGCGTGGATTGACGGGGTAGTTACCTTCTTTGATCGCTTGTTTGATCGACTCGACCTTGGCGCGGTCAAATTCAGGCTGAGCTTTGACCTTTTCGGCCACATTGCTCAAACTGACTTTGTCAGCACCAGGCGCAGCTTTCGCAGGCGCAGACTCTTCTTTGGCCGAAGCGGCAGAAGTACCTTTAGGGTCCACTTTCTCAATCGCTTTGCGGACAGCCGCATTCGATTGGGTCATACGACCGTAATTCGAGATGGGATCACTCATATCGTTCTCACTTTCTAGACCCAAAACTTGGGTCATACCTTTTCACAACACTCCAATCGGCTTCAAGTTTGAGAACTTGAGGCCCCGCGAACAAAAAAACTTCTAAAACTTGCAAAAGTTCTTTTTTGAACACTTTAGAACTCATTTCAACGAATCCTTGCTGTGTTGGGGCCGGTGATCACCGCTATCAATGATCGACCCGACTCGCTATTTTTCAAGCGCACTTGCTCTCCCAACCCACCATCTTGCAGGGCTTCTGCCCGCATGGTGATCAAAAATCCTTGCCCTTGGCCAGCGCTCACATGCACTTCTTGGCCCCGTTTCACCATGATCGCTGCTTTCACGTCATAGGTTCGCAGGGGCGAGTTCGGTGTCAAATCGCGCACCAATTCCATATTCACTAGCAATTTTGGGTCCACGATCACTTGGTTTTCCATGCCGGGGATGGGCATTTCGGCTTCCACAAACATGGCGGGGGTGATCAAAGTTCCCCGTTTGAGCATTTCTTTAGACACCAACACCTTGTGTAATGTAGGCCCAGCGGGGCTTACACGGTTAGGGGACACTGACTCGGAGCCATTGGTCAGGGTCACAAAAAGCTGCCACTGGGGCTGGCTACAACGCACCCGCACAGAGGGTTGAACCGGAAAAGGCTGGTCAAACTGCAGTTTTTGTTGACAGCCCTGCAGGCTAATGCGGCTGTCGAGCGGGGCTACCCGCACATTACGTCCTTGAAACGCCGGGGTCGTGTTGGCCCATTGGACGACCTCTTGTTCCAAATCTTCAAACGGTCCGGCACAGACTAGCAAAGGGCTTGCGATCAGAGACAAAACCGCTCCCCACCGCAGGCATTTGGCGCGGTATGTGTCGGAAATTCTTGGGCACAGCATTTGCATGTTGAAAAGGGTCAGGTGTTGAAGTTTTGACAAATTTGTTGAGTTCAAAACCTGATAGCAAAAACGAGACCAACTTTTTAAATGCACCGAAAACGGAGTCCCTATGCGACTTGATCCGCCTTTCACACCCACGGTGAGTGGGGTAGACCCCTCGGGCATACCAATCATCACGCGAAACCCGCTTGCCTACACACGCACCGCCGTAGGTTTTAGTCAAGCGATGGTGGCAGCGCAGCAAAACGTATCCACCCAGTCTCACAACTACGTGCCTAAAGCAGGCTCCCTGCTCCCAGAATCCAGCGCCACTCCGTGGAGCGTCAATGTGCAAGCGGGGCAAACCTTGAGTGGCATCGTGCGCGAGCAAATGGCCGCGCGAGGCGTCAATATCTCCAGCAGCGAAGCCTTGCGCCTGTCGCAAACCGTGGCGCAGGCCAACAAACTGCAAAACGCCAATTTGATTTACCCAGGCCAGAAGATCAACCTAGACAGCCTGAACCTGACATTGGCGCAAAACCAAATGGCCAATCGGGCCATTGCCTCTGCTGGAGGCAACGCCAACACCAACATCAATAGCGCATTGGCATCGAATGCTTCTAGTGGAGCCAATGCCAACACTAATATAAATAGCAGTGCAAACATAAATAGCACTGCAAACAGACAAACTGCCGTCAACACCACCACGCAAGTCCAATTGCTATCCCGTGTAGACCAAGGCAGCCACCCCATCTTGGAAAAAACCCTCAACCGCGCGGTGGAGAAAGGCTTTATCCCCGCCCAAGACAAACAAGCCGTGATGAACAAAATCATCCAGCTCTCGCAACAACACCGTTTTGCACCAGACGACTTTGCGCGCCTGTCTTTGATGGAAAGCGATGGGCTCAATCCCAAGGCTAATAACAACCGATGCTTTGGCATCATCCAATTCTGTGATGGCCCTGACCGTGGTGCAGCCAGCGTGGGTTACGCCGCTA
Organism: uncultured Bordetella sp.; assembly: GCA_964343725.1. Taxonomy (GTDB): domain Bacteria; phylum Pseudomonadota; class Gammaproteobacteria; order Burkholderiales; family Burkholderiaceae_C; genus Limnohabitans. The sequence goes on along the minus strand of CAYFLF010000106.1, from coordinate 4,435 downwards.
ACCCCAAAGCCATATTGGGGCGCAGCGTGCTCGATCAGTTGGACATGGTGGGTAAATATTTTGAAGACACAGGACTCAAAAGCTATGGCCCTGTTGGTCTAGACGATCTCTACCTCACGGTGTTGACGCCAGCAGCGCGTAACGAAACACGACCTAACGCGGCGCTCAATATTCCTGGACCCCAAGCTGCGTTTTTGCATGTGAACCGCGACACCCGTGCGCCTATCACCCGTAATTCCATCTTGGCTGGTTTGCACCAAAACGCCAACGAGCGTTTGGGGGTCGAAGTCGCGCAACGTCCCAGTTTGCAAGCAGCACGCATCAGTGCCTATGCCGAGCAAGCTGTCGTGACACAAGTTGAATAGTTATTGATTAGAAGACTACTTCGCCAAAAGATAAAGCGGCAATCGTCTGATCTAAAAAAGTGGCAAAGCGGCAAACATTTGCCACTCCAGACGTCAAAACCATAGTGGCACATCTCTTGCATTAATCGTCCCGAGGTCTTGTAACTTGAGACCCTTGTGTCAATAAATCGGAGTCAAGAGATGGATGTTTTTTCAACCGCATTTGGAATCCATGAGAAAGCGCTAGGTGTTCGCAGCCAGCGTATGGAAGTGCTTGCGCGAAACATCGCCAACGCCGACACGCCTAACTACAAGGCGCAAGACATTGACTTCAAGGCCATGCTCAAAGAACTCAAAACCGAATACGTCACGGCCACCCATGAAAAACATTTCAGTGGCATTCAAGAAGCGCCCGACAACGGCATGCGCTTTCGTACACCTTTCAACAGCTCATTTGACGGCAACACCGTTGAGATGAACGTAGAACAAGCCCAATACGGTAAAGCCGCGAGTGAATACCAAGCGACTTTGCAGTTTTTAGAAAACCGCATTGGCGGATTGCGCAAAGCACTGCGCGGGGAGTAATGAGATATGCAACTCGATAACGTCTTTGGCATTGCAGGCACCGCGCTCAACGCGCAGGCCATTCGCATGAACACCACCGCGTCTAACTTGGCTAACGCTGGCGCAGTTGCTGGTAGCGAGGAAGAAGCCTTTCGCGGCAAAAAACCACTTTTTAAAGCATTGATGAACGAAGAAATGACGCACGCTGGCGCCAAGTTTTTGGGTGGCGTGAAAGTCGATCGCATTGTGAATGACCCCACACCAGTGAAAAAAGTTTGGGAGCCAGGCAATCCTTTGGCTGACAAAGAGGGTTTTGTCTATCACTCCAATGTGAATGAAATGTCGGAGATGGTCGACATGATGGCAGCCTCTCGTGCTTATCAAAACAACGTCGAAGTGGTGAACACCGCACGACAACTGATGTCGCGCACGCTCGACATCATTAAATCGTAATCACACGCTGTACGGGAGTTAAACAATGGCTGTCTCTGACGCAACCACCGGCCTGAGCACTTTGCCCAGCAACATCAAAACAACGGCGCAATACAAAGCAGAAAAAGCGGCCACCCCGCAAAGAACCACCATGGGTCAATCCGAGTTTTTAACGCTCTTCACGACCCAGTTAAAAAACCAAGACCCAACCGATCCTGTGAAAAACGAAGCCTTCGTGGCCCAGTTGGCACAGTTCTCACAACTCGAGGCCAGCGTCGCGATGAAGACCAGCATGGAGAATTTGGTGGCCAGCATGAGCAACGACCGCATGTTGGGCGCTGCATCGCTGATCGGTAAAGCGGTCTCTGTTCCAGATGGTCCTGTCACAGTCACAGACACCACCGTATCGCAAGGCACGATTAATTTACCAACGGGTGCGGATGGCATTCGTGTTCAAGTTTTCAACAGCCAAGGCCAGTTGGTGCGCACGCAAATCATGGGTGCACAACCTGTGGGCGATGTCACATTGGCTTGGGACGGCATGACCGATGCAGGCGCTGCAGCGCCCAACGGTACCTACCGCTATGTTGCAACTGTGAATCGCAACGGCAATATCACTACCCCCACCGTCAACACATTAGCAACCGTGCGCAGCGTGAGTAGCGCAGGCACGATTGACGGCACTTTGCTATTAGAAGTGGATGGTGGCAAGTCCATCAGCCTGGCCGACGTAAGACGCGTTGGATATTGATTGACGACACACACACAAGAAATTTTTACTGGAGTTAAAGCACTATGTCTTTTTATACCTCGCTCACTGGTTTAAATGCCGCAACCGCACAGCTTGGCGTGACTGCCAACAACGTGGCCAACGTGTCAACCGTTGGATTCAAACGAAGCCGTGCCGACTTCGGTGACATTTTTGCTACTTCACCTCTACAAAAAGCCACTGCGACCATCGGTCAAGGTGTGTCGTTGAAACGGGTAACCCAAGAATTTGGACAGGGCAATATGACCTTCTCGTCCAATACCTTGGACTTGGCAATTAGTGGTGATGGTTTCTTCCCACTCAAATCGCAAGACGGTTTCCAAGACATCTTTACACGTAACGGATCGTTCTTGATGAACGACCAGTTCAATGTGGTGAACTCAGCAGGTCAGCGTTTGATGGCGGCGTCAGTCGACTCGTCCGGTAAGGCGAATTTGACAGACATGAACGTCTTGACCATTCCACAAAAGACCAATGGCATGGCGACGCAAACCAGTAAAGTGCAATTGGGTTTGAACTTCCCTGCGGACGCACCCGTGATTACAGCGGAATTCAATCGCAACGACCCCACCACTTACAACAAGAGTACTGCCTTGACCGTGTATGACGGTGGTGGTAACGGTTATTTAGCAACCGTCTACTACGTCAAAACACGAAACGCGTCTCAGGCAAGCCCCAACAACAAATGGCAAACCTTTGTGTATGTGGGAGATCAGTTGGTGAATGCATCTCTGCAACAAGCGACCAGCAAAACAGGCGACTTGATGTATGTGAACAAATACGGTGAGCTCAAAGCCAAGGGCGATTTCAAAACAGCGGAAGAAGTCGCTGCGTTGAACAGTTCGTTCTCCAAGAAAACCTATAAGTTCTCGCTCAACCAATTGACCGATGTACGTACCTCACAGCCTGCTGCTGTTACAGGCGGTAGCGCTATTAACCTAGGCACAGGTTCTAACGACGGTGTCGATTTCGCTTCCTACATGAACCTCAACAAATCAGATTTGCTGTGGAAACAAGGTAGCAGTGCGGTGACTTATTCTTTGAGTACCAGTGGTGTTCCTACTGACTCTGTCACCCTGACATTTGGCCCCACTGGTGCGAAGACAACTGTTTCAGTTCCTGTAGAAGCTACCAAAGAATTGACTACAGCAGCACTTGCGAAAGCTTTAAATGCCAACTCTGATTTTGGTGCTAAGTATGTTGCGCAAGTACCAACATCCGCCACTTTGCCTGCAGTGAGCTTTAACACCCCAGCCGCCGCTGGAGACTTCGCATCATTTGGTATGAATTTAGGCGGCAAGACCATCACCGTGAACAACCTAGCACCTGACTCTGCAACAGGTGCGTCCTTGGCAGCTGCGATTGAAAGTAGGTTACGTCGTGAAGATAACGGTGCCACTGACATTTCAGTGACTTGGGTGGGAGCAGGAACTCCAGCTAGTTCTACATCTGGGTCTTTGAAAGTCGTAGATGCAACAGGCCGTGCAATTACTAGTGCCACATTGGCTCCAACGGCGATTGCTGGGAATACAGCATCAAGCACAGGTACGCCTGTCTTTACCAGCGGTGATTTGAAGATCACTGCAATTGACCCTAACTTGCCAGCAAGCGATATTGCGGCAGCGATTAACGTAGCCCAGGCTGGTACTCCTTTGGCTGCATCTGCGATCAATCTCAACAATACCCCTTACCCACGTAGCAGTGCAGACTACACATTTGATACCACCAGCGCCTCGTTCAAAGCCACATTTGGACCGGATGCTTCTCCCATCACAGTCACTGCGAACAGTGTGGGTGCGTTTGTGGTGGCGCTCAACAGTGAGGCCACTTTTGCACAAAGCTATGTGGCAACTGCAGTGGGCGGTGTGATCACCGTGACTGCTAAAGACCCTACAACTGCAAATGCTGCAGCTATCACTGGCGCATTAAAGTTCTACCAAGGTAATGGCACGGCATTTACCCAGATCAATGATCTAACTAACCCAGTCGGTACCAATGGTGTGCCTGCTGCACCCGCTTACGCTGGTAAAAAGAGTATTGATGATCTGAAAAACTTGTTCTCGATTAACGTTGACAACTCGATTGACCCGGTCACTATAGGACTCGACCGTTTGGTAGGTTCCAATCTACGTTTGTCTGGCGCCCAAATTGCTGCGGAATTGACCAATAGCATTAACCGTGCATATGGCGATGAAAAGCCTTTTAATTTCTCATCGTTGGTAGGTGCCACATTCAGCATTCAACTCACGCCTGCTGGAGGTGCCACTCCCCCTGCTAAGTTAGATATTGACTTGTCGCAAGCGGGTGACGAAAAACACAATATGCG
>CAYFLF010000105.1:0-6620 GCA_964343725.1 uncultured Bordetella sp. | reverse complement strand
AAGAGACAAGGGATAGGCGTTTGCATGGGGTGTATTTTTAGATATTTAGTGGCTTTTAGCGAGATAAAGCAGGGACTAACTGATATGCTTAAATTAAATATCAGATAATTCGATATTCGTTTTCGAACTAGATATGGACCTCAAACAAATCGAAGCCTTTGTCACCGTTGCCGAATTGGGAAGCTTTACCAAGGCAGCCTCTGCACTCGGCATCGCGCAACCCTTGCTAAGCCGCCATGTGCGCCAGCTCGAGGTTGCACTGCATCAAAACTTGCTACTGAGAAATGGACGGGGCGTGACCGTCACCGAAGCAGGCTTGGTATTACTAGAACATGGCCGTGGCATCTTGCACCAAATTGAGGTCGCCAAGGAAGAACTCGGGTCCGTTCGTGGGGCGTTATCGGGGCGGGTGTCTATTGGGTTGCCACCTAGCCTATCCAAGCTCATCACCGTAGTGCTGACTTTGTCTTTTCGTGAGGAGCTACCGCAAGCCAAGCTGTCTTTAACGGAAGGGTTTTCCGTGCTGATGGTGGAGAGTTTGCGTGCGGGCCGCCTTGATATGGCCGTTCTCTACAACCCACCGCCCTCCCCAGACTTAGAAATGACCTTGCTCCACGAAGAGGCCTTGGTGCTGATTGCTGGCAAAAGCAGCGCAAAAGAACTTAGCAAGCAAGCAGGCGTAGCCTTAAAAGCAGCCGTCCCTCTCTCTTCCCTAGGCCAATTGCCATTAATCGTTCCCAGCAGACCGAATGCTTTTCGATTACTCATCGAGAGCGAAATGCAACGTATCAATGCCAAGCCCCACATCGTTCTAGAAATCGACGGACTCAACGCTATTTTGGAATTAGTGAAAGAGGGTATGGGCTTTGCGGTATTGCCAGCCTACACCCTGCGTAACTTTGCCAATACCCTGGAATTTAGCGTCCACCGCGTCGACAAGCCGCAGCTCATGAGCCAGTTGATGCTAGTCCGCTCAGCCAAGCGCCCCATGACAGCGACCCACCATGCCGCCCAAAAGATCATCGAAGCTGAAGTTTCTCGCGCATTATTGAAAAGTAGCCGCTAAATACGCGACACTAATGGATGTGTCGTTAATCCAGTCAACGCATTGCCATGTTAAAAACAAAAAAAGCCTTACTCAAGCACTTACAGCAAGATGTTTATTGCCACCTTGGCGTTTCCCAAATTGCAGGAATTGGCGTATTTGCCCTTAGGCAAATACCTAAAGGAATCAACCCACTGCGTAGTTGGCTCTCCAATAAGGAGATATCGATTACTTTGGATGAACTCAATAAATTACCAACACCAGTTCGCAAGCATATCCACATGTTTTGCTTTGTGGACGCCAAAAAGAACAAAGTGGATGTTCCGGTTTACGGCATGAACGCGTCCAATATCTCCGTTTATCTCAACCACTCCAAAAAACCCAGCCTCAAATTCACCAAAGTTGGCGAATTAATCTCTCTCAGGAAAATCGATGCAGGCGAGGAACTCACCATCGACTACGACAAAACGTTTGGAGAAAAGCACGACTTCAAATGACGTGCAGTAGGCGCTAGGTAGCGCTAAAAATTAATCTTCGTTAGAAGCTTGGGCGGGCACAACAGGCGTTGGTGGCGGCGCTTTCACCAAGACATGGGGCGTTTGGCGATAAATTTGATTCAATTGCTCTGGCTTGAAGTCCACATGCAAGGGTGATGTGGGGTCTAACACGATGTCGTGGTCCAAGTCAGTCAAAGCAATTGCATAAATGGGCTCGTAATCCGTGACAAATAGCGCTTTGTAGCCGTAGTCATCCACGGGGCCCAAGTTGTAGTACTTGTAACCATTCTTGGCCGCCCACTTGGAGGCTAATAAGCAGGCATAGATTCCAGGGGAGCGATTTTTAAAGTCGCGATTCCATTGACAGAAGCTACCGTAGACTTGGTTGTACTTTGGCAAAAGCACGGAAACGTCTGTCAAAACCAACTCGCCTTCGCTATCGTGTACCTGCAAGATGAGTACATCAAGGGTTTGTATGTAGTCTAAGAAGCCTTCAACCTCTCGGTCGTCGATTTCATAGGCCTCGAAATGTTCGCCACCCATGGCAAACAAGTCTTCAAGGGAGAGCGCACTTCCAGGGACAACGGATTCCGTATATTGGAATGTTTTGTACATTTTTTCCAGTTCACGGAATTTGCGCTCTCTGCGGGGCTCCGTCCAAAAGGTCTCATCTGAGACATGGACCAAGCCATATTTGTCATTGATGGGCACCCCAAATTGGCTATCAGGCGGCAGGGCGTAGACCACGAATGGACGTGGCGCTTGGGCCATCATTTCATGGGATACATCTATATAGGGGCACAGAGCATCCCAGCGGCTGGTGTAGTAGTGAATATCGTTGTGGTGGCTGTCAACGCACAAATTGTCTTTGGTCCAAGTTTGAAAGCCAACTTGGTGAACTTCAGGAACCGTTTCCTCGTGAGAGAGGATGGAAGGTGCTTCATGATGCTCCGATAACTCGGGCATGCGTAGTGCCATAGAACCGCTCATTTTTGTACTTCCTTATTCAAGGGCTGTGCTGGTAATTTTTTCAATTCAAAGTAACTGGTGTCAATTGCGAAGTTACTTTCCAAAAAATGGAGATCAGATTTCAAGTGTTTCTTAATTCCCGAAGTCATAGACGCCAAGTGTTTGGACGCAGCGCTTTTGGGGGAAGAGAGCTGTTCCACGTACTCGGGCATGATGGGACATTCCACATCGAAATAGAAAGTCTGAGATTTTGGATTGAAAGAGAGGGGGTATAGCTTGCAAGAGAAAGGCTTCTCATCCCCTAGAACACATCCCTTAGGACCCAAGTGTTCGCAGTTGCCATTCATACAAAGCTGCCCATGCTTTAGTTTTTCTTTTGCTGTCAGAGTTATCTCCAACTCTGGAAATCCGGGGTCAACGTGACAACATCTTTGGCACTGAGCACACTTTTCAAAGGGCACGAAAGCCCCAATCGAAAAAAATTAAACACTGAGCGTTACTCAGACGTGCCATAAAGAAACTGTCCCTTTTCTGTTTTATTACTGATATTTTAATCACCAGTCAGCAGGCCAGAGTTTAATCAAAAAATCAGTACTTACAAAAACTTTCCGCGAACGGCTAATTCACGAATCGGTTTACGTGGATTAGGCAACTCTCTTTCGCGTAACGCATCAGGTAAAACACTAGGGTCCCCGCGTTTACCAATGGCGATTAAAGCATGCAATTGATGCTCTGCAGGTAGCCCAATTGCAGCAGAGGCTTTCTCAAAATCGATACCACCCATTGCGTGCAAACTCCATCCAGTGAAGGTTGCCTGCATAGCCATATAGGCCCATGCTGCACCAGTGTCGAATTCATGTGAGCCATTTGGAATCGGAGCCGCTGCACCAGGAGGTGTGCATAAATTAAATGAAGCTACAGCAACCAGAGCAGCAGCCTTAGGCGCCCATATTTGGTTCACTGGCGACATGCTGTCGATCAGGGGCTGAAATAAGGCATCGCCACGAATGGCGTAAGCAAATCTCCAGGGTTGTGCATTGAAAGCAGAAGGCGCCCATCGCGCGGCCTCTAGCAAGGTTAAAAGCTGGTCCTCTGTGATGGAATCGTTTGAAAAAGACCTAGGTGACCAGCGGTCAGTGAATACGGAATGAATTGAATAGTCAGCTTTGCGTTTGTTTTCAATGGGGAAATTTGACATTGTTGTTCTCTTAGAAATTCAAGTTATGCACTATACATAAGTTGCCACATTCTGAAAGGGGTGAGCGGCATTTGTAAACGCGAACAGAGTGGAGATTTGCCATGGCGCGCCAAAGCATCTGCAACGGCATTCACAACAGCAGGGGTTGCACCAATAGTTCCCAACTCGCCTACACCTTTGACACCCAATACATTATTTTTGCAGGGAATGCTCGTATCCATATGGGTGGAGAACATTTGGGGCATCAGGTCAGCATGCGCCAAGGCATAGTCCATCAAACTGCCCGTGATTAACTGACCTGTCTCTTCGTCATAAACCACTTGCTCCAACAGAGCTTGGCCGATGCCTTGCACGGCACCACCATCTAGTTGCCCTCTCACGATGGTAGGGTTGATGACTCGCCCCACATCATTGACAGAGGTGTAGGACACAACGCCTACCGCGCCAGTTTTCGGATCTAACTCTACTTCGCACACATGGCATCCATTGGGCCAGGTGGGCCCATTGGCGGTGGTGGTGGATTGCAATTCAATTTTTTTAGTGGGTTGCTGACCCGCCAATTTGGCCAGGCTGATTTTGAGATCGGTTCCAGCCACCAAAAACTCACCACTGCTGTATTGCAAGTCTTGGGCAGAGGCTTCAAGCGCTTGGGCCGCCAACTCTCTGGCTTTATCCAGGGTTTTTTCTGCCCCCACATGCACGGCTGATCCACCAGTAAATAAAGAACGGGAACCAGCACTACCAAATCCATTGCTCTGATCGGTGTCACCCATTTGTATTCGCACTTGTGACAGGGGAACGCCAAAGACATCGACCACCAATTGCGCAAGCGAAGTTGCAATGCCCTGCCCCATGGCGTTTACCGCCGTGAAAACTTCAATCACGCCATCTTCCAGAACTCTGACTTGCACGTTTTCTTCCAAAGCATTGCCACCTGTCCACTCCAAGAAAGTGGCAATGCCTAAACCACGCCAAAGTCCTTTGCTAGCAGAGGTTTTGGCCCTCGCCTCAAACCCACTCCAATCCGCTTTGTCTAGGCCTTGGTTCATGATGGACTCAAAGTGACCCGTGTCATAGGTTTGGCCCATGGCATTTTTGTAAGGCATTTGTTGCGGTTGCACAAAATTAAGGCGCCGCAATTCAACTCGGTCTATTCCCGTCTGACGCGCTGCTTCGTCCATCAGGCGCTCGATGTTGTAAATCGCTTCGGGTCGACCAGCGCCACGGTAAGCACCCGTGGTGGCGGTATTGGTCATGACACCGGTGAAGTGGAAATCAATCAGCGGGATGTCATACACACTGGTTTGCACCCAAGGACCAATCAGCAACTGTATGGCTACCCCCGTCATAGTGGGATAGGCACCCACATTGGCCAAGGTATCAATACGCAAGCCCAAAATTTTCCCTTTGGCATCGAGCGCGAGAGAGGCCTTGCTTGAAATATCACGGCCATGGGCACTGCTCAAAAATTCTTCACTGCGATCAGCAATCCATTTGACGGGTTTTTGCAGTTTATGGGCGGCATAGGCCACCACAACATCTTCAGGGTAGGCGCCTGTTTTCATACCAAAGCCACCACCTACATCGCCCACTATGACACGAACTTTTTCAGTAGGTAGACCCAACAAATCGCAGACCAATGTGCGCACGCCAGTAGGCATTTGGCTACTCATACGAATTAGCAAACGACCACCTTCTGTATATGCCAAGATGCTGCGTGGCTCAATCGTCAGCGCCATCAGGCGCTGGTTATGAATCTCCAGAGACACCACGTGCGATGCTTGCTTGAAGGCTTTTTCGGTTGCGGCTGCATCACCGTAACGAGTTTCAGCAACACGGTTATCTGGCGCATCGCTGAGCAAGGGAGCATCAGGCTTGAGAGCATCAGCAAATGTCACAGCACATGGGAGTTCCTCAAACTCAACGGCTATTGCCTCCATCGCATCACGAGCCTGCTCCAAGGTATCTGCCACGACAGCTGCAATGGCTTCTCCGGCATAACGAACGCGGTCTGACGCCAAAATACGACGATCTGCAGAGGCAGCAGCAGAACCATCTGCTCGGGTGAAATTAATCGGCCGTGGCATGGGTTTCATGCCCGCCTCCGCTAACTCTTTTCCAGTTACTACCAAATGCACACCTGGCATAGATTTAGCGGCTGTGGTGTCGATATTTAGGATACGCGCATGGGCATAGGGCGATCTGTAAAAACTAACGTGAGTTTGTCCTGACGGCGCAACATCGCTGGTGTAAACACCCGCACCTTTGAGTAATTGGTCATCCTCTAATCGTTGAACTGCTTGCCCGCTTCCAAAACGCGTCGTCATCGTATTCAAGTGCATTTCTCCTAAGTACCCAAAATGTTCAATCAGTTTAGCGCGACCAAGCAAAACTCGCTTGGACTGAGCTCGTGTTACATACTAGACAGTCAGATTGTCTTAGCGACCGATAATTGACGAAGTATCACTTTAACAAAGGAATCTTGTATGTCTCACCTCACACTTGACCATGCGTCCAAAATTTTGCAAGGTGCTCGCCAAGCAGCGCGTTCTGCCAACTACAAACCCATGGGTATTGCTGTGCTTGACGCATCGGGCCAGCTGGTGGCATTTGAGCGTGAAGATGGCGCCAGTATGTTTCGCTTCGATATCGCCAGAGCAAAAGCATGGGGCGCAGTGGGCTTTGGGGCATCTAGTCGCGTTCTAGCCGAACGTGCAAAAGACAACCCGAACTTTTTTGTTTCTCTCTCCGCCACTGCTGAAGGCAAATTCCTTCCACAGCCCGGCGCAGTTCTCATCAAAGATGCTTCTGGCCACATTCTGGGTGCTGTTGGCGCTAGCGGTGGAACCGGCGATGAAGATGAATTGATTTGCGCGGCTGGAGTGAAAGCGGCTGGTTTGGTGGTGGGGTA
>CAYFLF010000104.1:0-6623 GCA_964343725.1 uncultured Bordetella sp. | reverse complement strand
ATGAGCTTGCTGATGCCATCGCAAAAGTTATAGCCCATATCCAAGACGCGCCCTACATCACGAATCACAGCGCGTGCGGCCATGGTGCCAAAGGTAGCAATTTGGCTCACCGCATTGCGGCCGTATTTGTCTTTCACATAATCAATCACACGATCGCGATTGGCTTGGCAAAAGTCAATATCAAAGTCAGGCATGGACACCCGCTCAGGATTCAAGAAACGCTCAAACAGCAAGTTGTATTGCAATGGATCTAGATCCGTGATTTTTAGTGAATAGGCCACCAATGAACCCGCGCCAGAACCACGCCCTGGGCCAACGGGGCATCCGTTGTTTTTGGCCCAGTTGATGAAGTCACCCACGATCAAGAAATAACCTGGGAAACCCATTTTCAAAATCGTATGGATTTCAAACTCCAAGCGCTCCTCATAGCGAGGCCGCTCAGCTTCACGTTTTGCCTCATCTGGATAGAGATGCAACAAGCGATCTTTCAAACCTTCATGCGATGCAAATCGGAAGTATTCATCAATCGCCATGCCATTGGGCGTGGGGTAATCGGGCAATTGCGGCTTACCCAGCACCAAGGAGACATTGCAACGTTTGGCAATTTCTAGCGTGTTGGTAACCGCAGACGGAATGTCTGCAAACAATTCCTGCATTTGCGCGCTAGATTTGAAATACTGCTCACGCGTGAATTTACGGACACGCCGCTGATTGCCTAATATTTCACCTTCAGAAATACAAACACGCGCTTCGTGTGCTTCGTAATCATCTGGATGCGTGAACTGCACGGGGTGCGTGGCCACAACTGGCAAATTCAAATGCGAAGCGAGTTGCACTGCAGCCACAACATGCGCTTCATCGTCTGATCGACCAGCACGTTGCAACTCTATGTAAAAACGGTGGGGAAAAATACCGGCAATTTGCAGCGCCAATTCACTAGCGCGCGATAAGTCGCCTTGCACCAATGCTTGGCCAACACAGCCACTTTGAGCGCCAGACATTGCGATCAAACCTTGTGATAACTCTTGCAACCAGGCTAATTTGATAACGCCCACAGCCTTGTGCGCGTTTTGTGTCCAACCCCGACTGAGGAGTTCACACAAATTTAAATAACCTTGCTGACTTTGCACCAACAAAATCATCTTGGAGAGATGGTTGGCGTCTTGGGTTTGACTTTCTAGATATATCTCTGCACCCAACAAGGGTTTCACACCCATGCTGCGGGCTTGCTTGTAAAACTTGATGGCACCAAATAGGTTATTGAGATCCGTCAGCGCCAGCGCAGGTTGTTTGTCATGAGCGGCAACTTGAACCGCATCATCGATTCGATTAATCCCATCGACAACGGAAAATTCTGAATGCAGGCGTAGATGAACAAACATGTTTTAGATTGTAGGCACACCTCTCGCCTGCCCTGAAAATTTGCATAGTCCAAATGAATGCATGTGCACTATTGAACTACGCAAATCCATGCATTCACTTAATTTGAATTAACCGCGTAATTTGGCCGCAACTTGTGCGACACGCGCGCCATAAGACTTGGCTGTGTCTAAGTCGCCCTGAGGGATATCTGCCGCTGGGCTCGTGGCGCCAACCTGAGCCATCAATCCTGAATTTGATCCAATCCGATTGATAGTGCCATCGTTCAATGCAGGTTGCCCCACCCAGACCATGCCTTGTTGCATCGCCAATGTGATGAAGTATTGGATGGTCGAGAGCTTGTCACCACTGGGGCTTGCAGAAATCGTGAAACCTCCAGCAACCTTATCTTTCCAAGCGCTGGAGAACCAACGCTTGGATGTGGCGTCAGCAAACTTCTTAAACTGCCAAGAGGCCATTCCCATGTAGGTGGGTGAGCCAAAAATAATCGCATCGGCAGCGTCTAGAGTTGCCCAGTCTGCATCCGTAATATTGCCGTCTGCATCAATTGCAATCACTTGCGCCTTTGCACCCTCCGCGACGAACTGGGCCACGCGCTGGGTATGACCGTAGCCTGAGTGATAGATGACGACTGTTTTAGCCATGAAAACTCCTAAATGGTGAAAGAAAACGAGGGAATTTGTGCACTACTTATGTGGAGTGCGATCAATTTAGATGTAAGGGTGCGTTGCGATTTTTAAAGGTGGATAGATTAACAATCACCTCAAGGCGCTAAATCAAATACCAATACTTCTGCATCGATCCCATTGGAAAGCGAAACTTGTGCTTCCTTGTCCAACATTGCAGCGTCACCTGATTGCAACGCATGTCCATTGACTTGCAACTCACCTCGAATTAAATGCACATAGGCTTTGCGATTAGCTTGCAATGCAAGCGTGAATTGCTCAGCGCCATCAAAAAGCCCTGCATATAAGGACGCGTCAGCGTGAATTTTTACCAAAGCACCCTCTGGTCCAGCAATGCGGCTCAATGCTCCGCGCTTGGTGGTGGGTGGTACCGTTTTTTGTTCATAGCTAGGGGGTATGCCAAACACATTGGGCTCAATCCATATTTGAAAAAAGTGGGTAGTTTCATCGGGCGCATGGTTGAACTCGCTGTGCATCACACCAGAACCAGCACTCATACGCTGCACATCTCCTGGCGGAATACCTTCAATATTGCCCATACTGTCTTGGTGCGCAAGTTCGCCCTTCAAGACATAACTAATGATTTCCATATCCCGATGCCCGTGGGTGCCAAAACCAGATCCAGGCGCAATTCGATCCTCATTGATCACCCGCAAATTGCCCCATCCCATAAATTGCGGATCGTGATAAGAGGCAAAAGAAAAACTATGAAACGACTTCAACCAACCGTGGTCGGCATAGCCGCGATCAAGGGACTTACGAATAGAAATCATGGAATGTGAAATGGATAAAGGCTTTGCCTGAGGGAAGGCGGCATGGTACTCGAACATGCGTTTTCCCGAGGCTACAAAGGCACGGACAGCGTGTAGAGTTCCAGACATGACTCTCCACATTGCCATCATCGGTGCCGGCATGGCTGGCATCACCGCTGCTCGAACCTTGGTTCAAGCTGGGCATCGCGTCAAAGTTTTCGAAAAAAGCCGTGGCGCGGCAGGACGTATGTCTACTCGCGAGACGGTATTTGGCACCTTCGACCACGGCACCCAATACTTCACGGTGCGCGACCCCAGGTTTTCACTCGCATTGCAAACTGTTGCAGGCACCAAAGAAATTTGCCGCCCATGGAGTGCCAGTGCTGTTCGTGTCTTAGACCCTTTGGGTCGTGTCTTCGAGGCAACCAAGCCCAACCACGACGCACACTTTGTTGCCACGCCAGGCATGAACGCATTGGTGCGTCACTGGGCGAATCCCTTGGGCAAATCTTTGCTTCTTTGCAACCAAGTGCAACGCATAGAGCGCGATGCCAAGGGCCAATGGACTTTGCATTCCATCAACTCCATCACACAGGCTGAAATTCCAGAAACGCATCCTGGTTTTGACCGTGTGTTGTTAGCAGTCCCATCGGTACAAGCAGAGCAATTACTGCGCAACTCTGGCACGCATGTACACGCCACGCATTTCTTAGATGCGATGAATAAAGTACAAGTCGCACCTTGCTGGACTTTGATGCTGGCTTTTCCAAATGCCAACAACCCAGATTTGCCCCACTTAGGACCTCAGTGGAATGCCGCGCGCAGTACGCACCACCGTGTCGCGTGGTTGACGCGAGAGTCTTCTAAACCCGGTCGAAGCAAGATTGAACGCTGGACGGTACAAGCCAGTGCCGCGTGGTCACAAGAGCATTTAGAAGACGACGCGCCACGCGTGCAAGCCAAGATGCTGCGCGCTTTCTCAGAACTCACCGGTATTCGCGCGGAACCTAGCCATGCGCAAGTCCATCGTTGGCGATATGCGCAAACCTTGGTGCCCTTAGGCGTGCCATTCCAGTTTCATGCTCCTACAGGTATAGGGACTTGCGGTGACTGGCATATCGGCCACCGCGTAGAAGACGCGTTCATCTCCGGCTTGGAACTCGCACTTGCAGTTTGCCACTCGGCGCATCGCTTGTAATTGAATGTGATGTTAGGAGCGCGCTATGTCGGCCGATTTGCGCCCTCACCCACTGGACTCCTGCATGCGGGTTCTTTGGTAGCCGCCCTAGCCAGTTGGTTGGATGCGCGAGCCCACCAAGGCCAATGGTTGGTGCGAATAGAAGATGTTGATACGCCCCGATGTGTTGCAGGTGCTGATCAACACATATTGCAACAACTCTTAGCCTGCGGTATGCAATCAGACAGTGCGCCCACTTGGCAATCGCAGCGCACGCATTTATATGAGGCTGCACTCGCGCAGTTGATAGACAAAGGATGGGTCTACCCTTGCGGCTGTTCGCGTAAGGAAATTGAAGATGCTTATGTATCGCAAGGCCATGATTTAACGCGCCACACTGCGGCCATTTACCCTGGCACGTGTCGCGATGGTCTCCATGGCAAACCCGCGCGTGCATGGCGCCTCCATGTGCAAGCAGTGATCGATGCATTGCAATTGCCCCAAACTGTGGAATGGCATGACAGAAGAATGGGGCACCAACAACAAGACGTGGCCAAAGATGTTGGCGACTTTGTTCTCAAACGTGCTGATGGCTTATGGGCTTACCAACTTGCCGTGGTGGTGGACGACGCTGACCAGGGCGTCACCCACATCGTGCGCGGCGAAGACTTGCACGACAACACGGCGCGGCAAATTGTGTTGCAAAAAGCTTTGGGTTTGCCCACCCCCACATACCTGCACACGCCACTGGTCTTAGGCGAAAACCATGAAAAGCTCAGCAAGCAAAACGGGGCGCAGGCTTTGGATTTGCAAGACCCGCTAACGGAACTCAATAAAGCAGCTCGAGTGTTGGGGCTTGCGTCTTCCAAGAGTTCTTCTGTTGTAGATGCTTTGCACGGTTGGGTACAAGCGTGGTCATCTCAATATAGCTTTCAATGACTTGTGTGTGCGTTGCTCACGATAACAAAGCTTCCAATAAGTCGTGTATGGGTCGCCCCCGATAATCGCTAGCGTTTTCTCTAAACACTTGTCATGTCTTCCAGCGATTCTCTAGATAGCCTCATAAGCCCTTCGACCAAAGCTCCGTTCATGCGCGTCATCAAAACCTACGTGCTGCGCGCTGGGCGCATGGGGCCTGGCCAAACCCGCGCGTTTGAGCAATTCGGTGCGAAGTTTTTATTGCCTTTCACACACGAGAGGCTTGACGCAGTAGCCACGTTTGGACGGCAAGCGCCGCTCATTTTGGAAATCGGTTTTGGCATGGGCGACGCAACCGCCAAGATCGCCCACACGCGCGCAAGCGACAACTTTCTGTGCTGCGAAGTGCATGCGCCTGGTGTGGGCGCTTTGCTCAAGCGCTGTGGCGAAGAGGGCATTGGCAACATCCGCATCGTGCAACACGATGCCGTCGAGGTGATGGACCATATGCTGGGCGAAAACAGTTTGGACGGCGTGCATATCTTTTTCCCCGACCCTTGGCACAAAAGCCGCCACCACAAAAGGCGTTTGATCCAAAGCCCTTTTGTGAACCGACTGGCGCGACATATCAAACAAGGCGGCTATTTGCACCTTGCCACGGACTGGGAGCCCTACGCCGAGCAAATGTTGCAGGTGCTGTCTGCCGAGCCACTGCTGAAAAACACCGCCACCGACCCCAGTGGCTTTGCGGAAAAACCCAGCTACCGCCCTCTCACGAAATTCGAAAACCGTGGCTTAAAACTCGGCCACGGTGTCTGGGATTTGGTGTTTGAAAAAACCTAAGCTTCCCACGCGCCAAGGCGTGAGCGCCAGCACGGTAGCGTTGCCTGCGCATCAAGAGGGTACCCCCGCACACCATGGGAGCAACCAACTTTGGCCCACTGTTTTCGAATTTCTGTGCGCGCGCTTCCCCGCAGTGACACCACAAGAATGGTCCGCGCGATTTGCCGATGGCTTGGTGCTCAATGCACAAGGCGAACCTATCCACGAGGCAACGCCCTACACCCCCAACAGCCTGATCCACTATTACCGTCGCATCCCCCAAGAACCTGAATTACCTTTCCAAGCGCAAGTGCTGTTTCAAGACGCGCATTTGGTAGTGGCAGACAAACCCCATTTCATGCCCGTGACACCTGCCGGACGGTATGTGCGCAGCAGTTTGTTGGTGCAGTTGAAAGAGCAACTCGGCATTGACACCTTAAGCCCCTTGCACCGCATTGACCGCGAAACAGCTGGTTTGGTGGTGTTTTCTGTGCATCCTCAGGAGCGCAACGCCTACCAAGCCTTGTTTCGAGAACGTAAGGTGGATAAGACTTACCAAGCGGTTGCGCCGTATCGTGAGGACTTGGTCTTTCCCCTCACCCGTCAAAGTCGCATAGAGGAAGATGCGCAGTTTTTTCTATCCCGCGAGGTAGAGGGTGTGCCCAACAGTGAAACGCGTATTGAAATTTTGAAGGTTTTGGATACTTGGGACACTTTAAATAAGGCCGCGCATTCAGCGCTCTACGAACTCACGCCTGTGACGGGCAAGCGCCACCAGCTACGCATCCATATGTGTGCCTTGGGAATCCCGATAGAAGGCGACCAGTTCTACCCCAAGGTATTGCGCGGACCCGAAGAGAGCGAAGACTTCACCCAACCCCTACAACT
>CAYFLF010000103.1:0-6624 GCA_964343725.1 uncultured Bordetella sp. | reverse complement strand
TACAACTCAATGGGTGAAATTAATTAAGGTTCAGACCCAAGCGACTGATGTAAAAAATACGCCTACCGCTTGGCCATTTGATCTTTGATTATTTTG
Organism: uncultured Bordetella sp.; assembly: GCA_964343725.1. Lineage (GTDB taxonomy): Bacteria > Pseudomonadota > Gammaproteobacteria > Burkholderiales > Burkholderiaceae_C > Limnohabitans. The sequence continues at coordinate 6,528 of CAYFLF010000103.1, read as the reverse complement.
GTGCTACCCAATATGTCAGGATATTTCTCGCCTTGGTCTATTCTTGCAAGCGTTAGTTTTTCATCCTTGCTCATTTGTATGGCACGCTTTGCAGAATATTCAATATCTTGAACTGGAAGCACCAAAATCCCGTTTTCATCGGCCAATATGGCGTCCCCAGGATTGACCGCGACACCACCACAGCTGATGCTGGTACAAAAATCTCCACCAATCCCCAACAATTTTGTGGTGACAGCTGATGTCCCCCGCGACCACACAGGTAGTCCATATTGGCGCAGTTCGCCTAGGTCAGTTACGAGACCATCCACTATGACGCCGACTGCGCCCGCTTTTTTTGCTGCATAAGCAGTTGCGCCACCAAAAGATGCAATTGCACCGTCGCCACAACGATCGATCACCAAAAAATCACCAGGTCGTATTTGACCAATCGCGTAATGGATGATGGTTGCATCCATACCAGGTGCACACACAGTAACCGCGGTTCCTGCGACACGTACGTCTGCAAAATGGGCTTTGATATCGGGGCGCATAAATCCTGTTAGTCGAAAGTGCCCTATGACAGCTGGCTCAGCTTGTGCCAGCAAATTCAACAAGGATGGATCAATGGAGTCGGGTAAGGGATTGAGCGTGAACATAGATAACAAATCAAGTTTCCTGAACTATCCTATGCTTTGTAGGATTTCTGAATGTAAAGCAATGAAAGTGATGAAGTATGGCATTACTCGGTGAAGCAGCAATAGCGATGTGGTGGGACATGGATCCCAATATGCGTGAGGAGTTTGAACATTGGCATTCCCATGAGCACTTTCCAGAGAGACTGAGCATTCCGGGATTTTTAAGAGGTTCCCGTTGGGTGCAAGCAGACGGGGGCAATGGATTTTTTATCATGTACGAACTAGACGCCTACACGACGCTTTCTTCCCCGCATTATTTGGAACGTTTGAATCAACCAACACCGTGGTCGACCAAGCTCATGCCTTATCACGCGAACATGGTGCGCAGTCAATGTCGCGTCCTAGAGAGCAGAGGCGGAGCCTCGGCACGATTCGCACTTACTTTGCGTATTTCGCCATCTACCGATGGTTTATCGAATTTACGGTCATATTTCAAAACCTTGTTTGACAAAATAGTTTGGCAACCAGGAATTACGGCCGCACATTTATTGCTCACGCAAACGCCAGCCCTTGCGCAAACCAAGGAACAAGCTATCCGAGGTGGAAGGGATCAGACTGCAGATTGGATCGTTGTCATAACTGGGTATGAAGCAGAACCATTAAAAACCTTGTTGCGGTCTCACCTCTCTGAACATACTTTGATTCAAGCGGGCGCCTCTGGACCGGTTGTCAGTGGTCTCTATGTCTTGTCTTACACGGCTGTTGCAAGCGATGTTCGTGACATTGCGCAACTACGCCCTGAAAATCTGACGATCAATTAGACGGCGCAAGAGATTGGTAGTAGTGAATGGTTTCCTTTACTCCTTCCAATAAACTTTTTTCTGCACCAAGGGGTAACAGCCCATTGTTGTACTCATTCACAGAATCTGCTGCACTTGGAAGAGGCGGCCCTTTACAGCTGACCCGTGCAGTTGGAATGACCTGGTGTATTGCCGTTATAACGTCTTGCATCGAAGCAATCTGACCCGTGAGATTCAAAGTGTGCGCACCAGTAAACGCAGACTTCACAGCTGCTTTATATGCTAAGGCTACGTCTTCTACATACACCATACCAGCACTACCAGTGAAAGGTATCTCGTACGCTTCTCCCAAGGCGGCAGCCCGACAGGCCAATGAAGGACCTGCACTTAATCCGCTCTCTCTGCCAGGTCCATACACAACAAATGGACGCATTCCGATGCTGGCAATTTGGTGATCTTCCCAGTAAGCCCTAGCGCTGCCTTCGTTAGCGAGTTTGAAAGCGCCGTAATGGGTTGTAGGAAATGGAAATTGACCATCGGTGGGGCCGAATACACCGCCGCTACTCGTGTAAATGACGCGTGTAATGCCATGTTTTCGCGCAGCCTCGAAAGCATTCAGGGTTCCAATGACATTGATGTGCGCCCCTTTGATTGGGTCATTACGACAAGCTGGCGTGAGTACTCCTGCCAAGTGCACGATGGACTGGCAGCCCTGCGCGGCTGCGTGAACGTCATGGCTACTTGCAATATCACCCTCAACCCATTCCACCAAATGGTGGGATGGACTATGTTCCTGAATCCTTGCTCGACCAGGCGAGGTATTCATATCCATGACCCTGACGGAGAACCCAGAATCCAGTAGTTGTTTGGTAATCCAGGTACCTAAGAATCCACCCCCACCCGTGATAAGTACTCGCATAACGTCCTTTCAGCTTGAGCTATTCATGATTTGATAAATGAAGATTAACGCTTCATTGCGTTTTAACGGAAATTTCAATGATCAAGGGCTTTCCCCGATGTTGAATCAAGCACCTTCAAATATGCTTCTAGTTGGTTTCTTTTCGCAAGCGCAACATCAGGAGTAAAACAAATGAATTTTTCCCAGCAACGAAGAAAATTAGTGAAATCGGGTGCGATTTTGACAGCCTCCAGTCTGATGCCTCTTGCTTTTGCGCAAAACAAAATACCGTTGATTTTTTCTGAGACGATGACCGACCAAGATATTCGTGCGAAGCTTTTGGTCGAAAAATTTGGTCCCTCTCTTGGTTCCGACTTTGAATTTAAGCCTTATTTTGGGGCTACTTTGTTTAAGCAGGGTACAGAGATTGTGGCAATGCAACGTGGAAATTTAGATATGGGCGCCTTGTCCGTATCTGATATCCAAAGGCAAATTCCAGAATGGGGCATTGTGGGTGCGCCCTATGTATTTCGTGATTTAGCCCACATGCAAAAAACTTTTGCAAGCGATATTGGACAAGATTTATTCAAGATGTCTGAGGAAAAAATGGGTATCAAGATGCTGGCCGTCTACTACATCGGTACGCGTCATGTCAGTACACGTTTGAAAAAGAAGATCAATAAACCTGCAGACTTAGCGGGTGTGAAGTTGCGCATGCCTGCTGGTGAAGGGTGGCAGTTTATTGGAACCGCTTTGGGCGCTAACCCTGTACCAATTGCGTTTACTGAGGTTTACACCGCTTTGCAAAGTGGTGCGGTAGACGCCCAAGACAACCCAATGCCATTGACTAAAACAATGAAATTCCATGAGGTCTTGTCGCAATACATACTGACAAGCCACTTAGTCAATTTCAATATCTTATCTATCAGGAAATCTAAGTGGGACACGCTTTCAGCAACCCAGAAGCAACGCCTGCAGACATCAGCGGATGAGGTGTCTGCGCTAATCACTGCTCAAATGGTGAAAGAAGAAAATGAACTCATCGCGTTTTTCAAATCACAGGGTTTAGACGTGTATGCGCCTGACACCAAAGCATTCAGAGACAACGCCATCGACATCATCAAAAAATCTAAATACGTAGGAGAGTGGAAGCCCGGCATGCTCGAGCGAATTAATGCGCTCTAAAAATCTCGCGTCATGTTTAGAACTCTAGACCGAGCAGGTCAATTTTTATTAACACGCTCGGAAAACGTTGCAGTGGTGTTGATGTGCACCATGATGGGCTCGTTCCTTTACCAGGTTGTTTCACGTTATCTCTTTAACAATGCCACCCCTTGGGCGGAAGAAATCTGCGTGATTTGTTGGATTTGGTCTGTTTTATGGTGCTCAGCCTTTGTTGTTCGACCAGATGATGACATCAGGATTGATCTCATCACGGTTGCAGCCTCTCCTATGTGGAGGCGTGTGATCGAGGGTGCTTGTAGCATTGTGATCATTGTTTTATTTTTGATAGGTTTGCCAGGTGCTTGGAATTACGTGACCTTTATGAAAGTAGAAACAACGGCTGCTTTAGGCTGGCGTTTTAATTGGGTTTTTTCGGTCTACATCCTTTTTGCTTGCGCTGTGATTGTTCGACAATCTTGGGCGTTGTGGTACTGCATAACTGGGCGCGGAAAAATGCGATACGTGGAAGGTAGAGAGGCTGCTGAGATATGAGTTTCATCCAAAGTCCGTTTGGACTGACCGTCCTCATGATTTTGGGATTGACAATGTTTGGTGCCCCTATTGGCCTGTCCATGATTGGCGCTTCAATTTTCTATCTCTTTTTTGTGGGCCAAGACATCGGTATAGCTGCGGAACAACTTCTACAAGGTATCTATAACAGTTACACATTGCTCTCGGTTCCACTGTTCATCATTGCTGCAAACTTTATGTCTTTGGGCGCAATGAGTGACAAACTCATGGAGTTTTGTAATGCCCTGGTTGGCCGTTTTCGCGGTGGAATGGGGCATGTCAATGTCATCTCAAGTTTGATATTTGCAGGAATGTCTGGCTCTGCCGTTGCCGATGCCGTAGGCATCGGTAAATTGACTATTGAAATGATGGTGAAAGACGGTCGTTATACGCCTAGTTATGCAGCTGCCATTACAGCTGCCACTGCTGTCATTGGCCCCATCATTCCTCCTTCTATCCCAATGGTCTTGTTTGCTTTGGTATCTGATGCATCAATTGGGTATTTGTTTTTGGCAGGCGTAATTCCTGGAATATTGATGGCCTTGGTTATGTCGCTTGTCAATTGGAGGATGGCCATCAAGCATGATTTTCCAGTCGAGGCGCCAGTACCCATTCGCGAGTTACCTCGCATAACTTGGGAGTCTTTGCCAGCGCTCATGATGCCAGTCGTCTTGTTAGGTGGAATATATGGCGGTGTGATGACACCAACTGAAGCTGCTGCGGTAGCTGCTTCTTATGCCTTAGTCGTTTCATGGTTGTTGTATCGCTCGGTCACCTTGCGTGCTACCTATACCTCGCTTGTGTCTAGTGCACGTAACACAGCATCAGTGGGAATTTTGATTGCCGGAGCTTTGGTATTTAACTATGTAGTCACCATTGAAAACATCCCTGTGGATATCAAATTGTGGCTGGATGGATTTCACCTCAACAAGTGGCAATTTTTGTTGATGGTCAATTTGCTATTGCTGGTATTAGGTTGCTTACTTGACGCAAGTACAGTTTTGTTGGTGATAGTGCCTATCCTCATACCAACTGCGCAAGCACTAGGCATTGACATGGTGCATTTTGGTTTGGTGGTGGTTGTTAATTTGATGATTGGACTTATTACACCTCCCTACGGCTTGCTGTTATTTATCGTAGCTAACATTACCCGTGCACCTTTCTCTTCCATTGTGAAAGACACATTGCCGTTCATATATGCCTTGATTGCTTCCCTGGCCATCATGACTGCTTTTCCAGATTTTGTGCTCTGGTTGCCACGATTGATGGGTTACAAGGGTTAATTAGTGTCGGTTACTTATGACTTCTCAGGACAAGTAGCCGTCATTACAGGTGGTAGCGGAGGAATTGGAAAGGCTATTGCCCAGAGACTACAAAGTAGTGCCGTCCAAGTATGTAATTGGGATATGCATCCAGGTAAATCTGAAACTGGAGCGTATTTTTTGGAGGTAGATGTAAGGTCTGAGCGATCAGTGCAAGATGCGATGCATCAAACTATTGCAAAGTATGGAAAGATTGATTTCTTCATCAATTCAGCGGGCATCACTGGACCAGTTGCCAATGTATCTGATTACACGCTAGAGGATTGGTCAAAAGTTTTAGACATCAATCTCACAGGAACTTTTCTTTGCTGTCGGGTCGCCGTCGAGCAAATGTTGAAAAGTAACAAAGGTCGTATTGTTAATCTTGCGTCAATTGCTGGTAAAGAGGGTAACCCTGCACAGTCAGCATATTCTGCTTCTAAGGCTGGGGTAATTGCGCTTACCAAATCTTTAGGTAAAGAACTGGCAAAAACTGATATTCGGGTCAATTGCATTGCCCCTGCCATGGTGGCAACTGACCTTCTTGACCAAATGACAGAGGAAAAAAGAAAAGAGAACTTTTCCAAAATTCCGATGGGGCGGGCTGGATCGCCGCAAGAGATTGCTGCATTGGTGGCGTGGCTTTGTAGCGACGATTGCTCGTTTTGCACGGGAACGGTGTTTGACGCCTCAGGAGGGCGGGCAACCTATTGATACTCTCAACTGCAGATGCATAAATCTTCAGACCCTATCAACAAATATCGGCAACGCTATTCACTAGCGCACCTATCTGCTTTGCCTTTGCCGCCGCATGAATTGATCGATTTGGCAATTGCGACTGGTTATGACCATGTAGGCGTTAGATTGCTTCCGCCCGCTCCTGGTATCGCTTTTTATCCGATCATGGACGATGCATCACAGCTCAAAGAAGTGATGGCACGATTGGCAGATCACCCAAACATGGTGTGGGATGTAGAGGTCATAAGACTCACTCCAAACTTTAAAGTCGATGCACTTGAGCCTGCTATTGCGTGTGCACAAAAGATTGGTGCACGGGCTGTTTTAGTTTCGGCAGGACCCGTAGAGGATCCTATGGAATTGGCGCAATATTTTTCAGACTTTTGTGAGTTAGCAGCTAGTTGGGGTCTGACTGCCAATGTTGAATTCATGCCTTGGACGCC
>CAYFLF010000102.1:0-6648 GCA_964343725.1 uncultured Bordetella sp. | reverse complement strand
CGCCCCATCCACTGTGCATCGCGATTGGCCAAGTAGTCATTCACCGTGACCACATGCACACCTTTTTCAGTCAATGCATTGAGGTAAACAGGCAAGGTAGCAGTCAAGGTTTTGCCTTCACCGGTACGCATTTCAGCAACCTTGCCTTGGTGCAAGGCAATCCCACCCACCAACTGCACATCAAAGTGGCGCATTTTCATGACGCGCTTAGAAGCTTCGCGCACGACCGCAAAAGCTTCTGGCAAAACACTGTCCAAGCTTTCGCCTTGCTGGAGTCGGGCTTTGAAGGCATCGGTCTTGGCGCGCAAGTCTTCATCGCTCAAGGATTCCAAGGCACTTTCCAATGCGTTGATCTGCGCGACAGTTTTGCGATAGGTTTTGAGCATCCGATCGTTACGGCTGCCAAAAATGGAGGTCAGTAAGTTAAAAGCCATGCATGCAATGCGGTATTTGGATGCGCATGTCGTCGCAAAAAAAGACCGCAATATCCTTTGTAGAAGGCGTGAAAGGTGAAACCCGCCATTTTACCCGCCACAAGGTCGCATAATGCCCCCATGCGACAAATGCCTCGAGACAACTTGCCTAAGCGTTCTGATTCGCTGGCAGCCTTGCGTGACTTGGGATACAACGCTGCGCCTAAGTCGCATGTTGTCATGCGCGGCAAAGCGCAATCGGTCTCACAAATCATTGACGAAGCCACGACGCTGTCTCAACTTCAAGCACTTGCTCGCGATGGGCAAAACCGCTTGCAGTCGATCTTGCCCCTATTACCTGTTTCCTTGCGAAGTCTTGTGCAAGCTGGCGGAGTGGATGGCGAGACTTGGCATATCTTGGTACCCAACAGCGCTGTGGCCGCAAAATTACGCCAGTTCTTACCGTCGCTGTGCGCACATTTGCGAACCAAAGGTTGGAATGTGCAAACTATTTTGGTCAAGGTGGCAAAAGCCTAAATTTGCTTCGCTTGGAATTTAGTTTGACCGCTTAGTTTTTACCAAATTCATGTTTTATCTATCCAAAATTTTGTCTGCTATTACCCAGCCGATGTTTTGGCTTGCAATTTGGTGGTGCATAGCACTTTTGATCATTAACAAATGGCGACGCATTGCGTTGGGCATGCTTTGGACTGGTTTATTGATTTTGTTTTTACTAGGCTTTGAAGCATTTCCGAACATGCTTTTACGCCCTTTAGAAAACCGTTTTCCTGTGCCACAGCCCCAAGAGATTACCAAGCATGCTGGCTTTATTGTTCTTGGCGGTGCAACCGGACATCCCAATAGTTTTCTAGAACATGGTCAGGTACCCCTAGGTGGTGCCGCCGAGCGAATGACTGTTCCAGTGGGGTGGATGCGCAAGAACAGTCATTTTGAATTAATCTTTTCTGGCGGCGAAGGTCGCATGATCACTACGGGCACCACTGAAGCCACTTTGGCTGCAGCGTTTTATGAAGAGCAAGGTGTGGATATGCAACGCGTCCATCTTGAAGATGGTTCGCGCAACACTCGCGAAAACGCCCAAAAAGTTGCTGCCATGCTTGGCGACAAATGCCAAAAGGGCTGGCTACTTGTAACCTCTGCATGGCATATGCCAAGGTCGATGGAAGAATTCCATGCTGTTGGGTGCCATGTCACACCCTACCCCGTCGACTTTCAAACTTCATCCACGACCTCATGGACCGAGTATTCGATGGCCAGCAGTCTGATGCGCTGGCAAGTCGCTTTGCATGAATGGCTGGGTTTGGCGGTTTACGCTTTCACCCGTTAGACAAATCACAAAAAAGCCAGTTCGTCTTGTGGATGAACTGGCTTGTGCATGGTGCCGCTTGTCGGATTCGAACTGACGACCTACCGCTTACAAGGCGGGTGCTCTACCAACTGAGCTAAAGCGGCACGTAGATTATTTTACTGCTCTCTTGGAACTTTATTTCACACGCTTTAATGTTGGGCGACCACTAGGCGGTGATGGTGGATTGTTATCGTCGTCAGAAGACTGAGAGGCTGTTTTTGAAGTGGTCACCGCAGTCAATGGTGCACGTGATTCTGATGCAGGCACAACTGCAGTCACACCAGTTAGGTTAGTTGCTGCGCCTTTGGTATGCATTGGAAACGCCATGCCTTGCCCGTTTTCTCTTGCGTAAATAGCCAATACGCGATCGACTGGCACGATGATTTCTCGCGGGGTGCCAGCAAAGCGGGCTTTGAACTCAATCACATCGTTGCCCAAGGACATGTTGCTAGTTGCGTCGTAACTCACATTGAGCACGATTTCACCGTTTTTCACATACTCCTGCGGTACTTGCACCATCTCGTCGACTTGCACAGCGATATAAGGCGTATATCCGTTGTCCGTGCACCACTCGTGCAATGCACGTAAAAGGTAGGGGCGAGTAGACGATGGATCTGGCGCGTTCAACATGGCAATTACTTGCGCATCACCTTCTCAGAAGGTGTCAAGGCTTCGATGTAGGCAGGACGAGAAAAAATACGTTCTGCATATTTCAACAGAGGTGCTGCATTTTTGGAGAGGTCAATGCCGTAGTGATCCAAACGCCAGAGCAAAGGCGCAATCGCGACGTCGAGCATCGAGAAGTTGTCACCGAGCATGAACTTGTTTTTCAAGAACACGGGGGCCAATTGCGTCAGGCGATCACGGATATGCGAGCGGGCTTTTTCCAAGGTTTTCTCATTGGCTTTGGCCGTGCGCGATTCCAAAATCGTGACGTTGGTGAACAGTTCTTTTTCAAAGTTGAGCAAAAACAGACGAACACGGGCACGGTCCACAGGGTCCCCAGGCATGAGTTGCGGATGCGGAAAACGCTCGTCAATGTATTCGTTGATGATGTTGGACTCGTACAAAATCAAATCGCGCTCGACCAAGATCGGCACTTGGCCATAAGGATTCATCACATTGATGTCTTCTGGCTTGTTGTAGAGGTCAACATCGCGGATTTCAAAGTCCATGCCTTTTTCAAACAAGACAAAACGGCAACGATGAGAAAAAGGACACGTAGTTCCCGAATAAAGCACCATCATGATGGGTGTCTCCTAAAAATCAAAAAGAGTGACAAACTCATTTGTCACTCCGTGGGGTGATGGCAAACCACTGGTCTGCCATCGAATGAAATGTGATTACTTAATGTCTTTCCAGAACGATGCGTTCAAGCGCCAAGCTATCACCATAAAGCAACCGAGGAACAGTAAAACCCACACGCCTAAACGAACGCGGGTGTTTTGGGCGGGTTCGCCCATCCATTGCAAATACCCAACTAAGTCGCCAATGGCTTGGTCGTATTCCAACGGGCTCACCGTACCAGGTGTCACTTGTTCCCAGCCTTTGAATACCTTGGTGGAATGCCCACCATGGCCTTCATGTTCTTCATAAATGGGCTTACGAACGCCTTGCATTTCCCACAACACATGCGGCATGCCCACATTGGGGAAAGCCAAATTGTTCCAACCCGTGGCTTTGGATTCGTCACGGTAGAAGGTACGCATATAGGTGTAGAGGTAGTCAGCACCCGAACCGCCCGAGCCAGAACGCGAACGAGCGATCAGAGTCAAGTCAGGTGGTGTCGCGCCAAACCATTCTTTGGCTTGCTTGGGATCGATGTTGGACTTCATGGTGTCACCGACTTTTTCAGTGGTGAACAACAGGTTGTCTTTGATTTGCTGCTCCGTCAAACCGATGTCGGTTAATCGGTTGTAACGCATGAAAGCGGCTGAGTGACAGTTCAAGCAGTGGTTCACAAATAACTTTGCGCCGTGCTGCAAGGCGGCTAAATCATTGGTTTTGTTGGGCGCTTTGTCCCATGCAATGCTGTCACCACCGGAAGCTTGTACACCTGCCACCACTCCAAAAGCTAAGACGAGGCTGAGAAGAATTTTTTTCATATTGGGTCTGCTCCGTCTATCTCAGTGAGGCGCAAAAGTAACGCGGTCAGGCACTGGTTTGGTGTCGCCAATCGTGCTCCACCATGGCATCAACAAGAAGAAGCCGAAATAAAACAAGGTTCCCACTTGCGAGATGCGCTCACCAATGGGTGAAGGCGGCTGCGTGCCGAGGTAAGCCAACACCACAAAGTTAATGACAAAAATGCCGTAGAGGTATTTATGCCAATCTGGGCGATAACGAATCGATTTCACCGCGCAGTTGTCTAACCATGGCAAGAAGAAAAGGATGATGACCGCACCGCCCATCACCAATACACCCCAGAACTTGGCGTCGATCGAGAGCATCAGGATTGACACGATGACAGCCGCACCGACCACACCACCTTTGACGACCTGCGCGAGTTGGGTACGCACTGCACCAAAGTAAGCGCCAGCCAAAACGCAAGCGATCAGGGCATACATCATTTCACTGGTGATTGCGCGCAACATCGAATAGAAAGGCGTGAAGTACCAAACAGGCGCAATGTGCAAAGGCGTCTTCAATGGGTCGGCTGGAATGAAGTTGTTGTACTCCAAGAAGTAACCACCAAACTCAGGCGCAAAAAAGATGATGGCACTAAACACCAACAAGAAACCGGTCACGCCCAAGATGTCGTGCACGGTGTAGTAAGGGTGGAAAGGAATACCGTCCAGTGGATGGCCGTTTGCATCTTTGGGTGCATTGGGGCCTTTGATCTCAACGCCATCAGGGTTGTTCGATCCGACTTCATGCAAAGCGATGATGTGTGCCACCACCAAGCCAAGCAATACCAAAGGCACTGCAATGACGTGGAAACTAAAGAAGCGGTTCAAGGTCGCGTCGCTCACCACATAGTCACCACGGATGAGCAAAGCGAGGTCAGGGCCGACGAAAGGAATAGCAGCGAACAAGTTGACAATCACTTGCGCGCCCCAGTAAGACATTTGGCCCCAAGGTAACAAGTAGCCCATAAAGGCCTCGGCCATCAGGCACAAGAAGATGGCGCAACCAAAAATCCAAACCAATTCGCGGGGCTTGCGATAGGAGCCGTAAATCAGGCCACGGAACATATGCAAATACACCACGATGAAGAACGCAGAAGCACCTGTGGAATGCATGTAGCGGATCAACCATCCCCATGGCACATCACGCATGATGTATTCAACTGAGGCAAACGCTTGTGCCGCATCAGGCTTGTAATGCATGACCAAGAAAATGCCCGTGACGATTTGGATGACCAAGACCAATAAGGCCAAAGAACCAAAGAAGTACCAGAAGTTGAAGTTCTTGGGTGCGTAGTACTCGGACAAATGCTCTTTGTAGAGCTTAGATGCAGGAAATCGGTTGTCTACCCAGTTGAGCAATTTTTCTGCCACGGGTGCATCGGGGGAAATCTCTTTGAAGTTAGCCATGTTGTTGCGTCCGATCAGGCTTTTTTGTCTTCACCGATCAGCAACTTGGTGTCTGATAGGTACATATGTGGCGGGATCTCCAGGTTGTCTGGCGCTGGCTTATTTTTGTAAACGCGGCCAGCCATGTCGAAAGTAGAACCATGGCAGGGGCACAAGAAACCGCCATTCCAATCGTCAGGCAAAGAGGGTTGTGCGCCTGTCTGGAATTTGTCGGAGGGTGAGCAACCTAAGTGGGTACAAATACCCACGGCAACAAAAATTTCGGGTTTGATGGAACGCGCTTGGTTCAAGGCATAGGAAGGGGTGAGTTCACTGGGTTTGCGCTCTGACTTGGGGTCTGCCAGTTGGGATTCGATTTTTTTCAGGGACTCGACCTGCTCAGGGGTACGCTTCAAAATCCAAACGGGCTTGCCGCGCCACTCCACCGTCATTTTTTCACCAGGGGCTAAAGTGGAAATATCGACCTCAACAGCGGCGCCGGCAGCTTTGGCTTTTTCGGAGGGCTGAAACGTACTAACAAAGGGGACCGCGACGGCTACGCCGCCTACAGCACCAGCACAGGTGGAAGCGATCAGCCACGTGCGCTTGCTGCTATCTACTGGGGTGTCACTCATGAATTTCCTCGAGCTTTGTGCCACTAATGGGGATAACCGCTCATTGTATCCGAGCGGGAAAACCCGAATCAAGGGCTGGGGCCATCCCCCAAGAGTCTCCGAGCCACTGCCAAGGCCTCAAGCAGGCTGGCGGGGTCTGCCACTCCCTTGCCCGCCAAGTCAAAGGCAGTTCCATGGTCTGGACTGGTCCGCACAAAGGGCAAACCAAGGGTGATATTGACGCCCTGCTCCACGCCCAGATACTTGACGGGGATCAGCCCTTGGTCGTGGTACATGGCCACCACCACATCAAAAGCACCAGGCTGGCCGCGCTCTGCACGCGCACGCATGAATACCGTGTCGGGCGACCAAGGTCCGCTGACTGTCATCCCCTCTGCATTGGCTCGCTTTATTGCGGGTTGGATGATCTCGAGCTCCTCATGCCCCAACAAGCCGCCCTCTCCTGCATGGGGATTGAGCCCTGCCACCGCAAGATGGGGCGCGCGTCCAGTTGATTTCAATTCAGCATGGTGGGTGATACGCAATGTTTCCAAAATGTTGTCCACCGTGATCGCGTTCAAGGCTTGTCGCAGTGGTTGGTGAATAGTCACCAACACGGTTTTGAGTTCGCGATTCGCCAACATCATGCGAACTGGTAATTGATCGATGGTTTTACCAAGGTGCTGCGCGGCAATCGACTGCAACATTTCGGTGTGTCCAGGAAACTCAACACCCGC
>CAYFLF010000101.1:0-6678 GCA_964343725.1 uncultured Bordetella sp. | reverse complement strand
GGTGTTTGAAGTCTTTGCATCAGAAAGACTCCTTTTCTAATTGCGTCACCACCATGGGTTTGACTGCAATATCAGGCTGTACGCGCATCATGCGCAAGGTTTGCTGCACAACTTCACTAAACACCGGTGCTGCTACGTCGCCACCGTAGTAGCGCCCATTACTAGGTTCATCGAGCATCACCGCCACAATGATCAATGGTTTTTCGATCGGAGCCATGCCGACAAACCATCCGCGGTATTTGCGATTTTTGTCACTGCCATAGGTCTTGCCAACTTGTTTGTAGGCTGTACCTGATTTACCCCCAACGGAATAACCCATGGTTTGCGCTTTCATACCCGTACCACCAGGACCTGCCGCCATTTGCAGCATCTTGCGTACTTGACTAGCTGTGTTGGGGGAGAACACTTGTTCGCCAGTCACTTTGGCTTCGTTCTTCAACAAAGTGACGGGGATAAGTTGCCCATCATGCGAGAACACGGTGTATGAGCGTGCCATTTGAAACAGTGAAGCAGATAAGCCATAGCCATAGGACATGGTGGCTTGTTCGATAGGACGCCATGTTTTGTAGGGTCGCAGTCGACCAGACACCACACCTGGAAATGCAATGGGTGGTTTCTGACCAAACCCTGCTTGTGAAAATGTCTCCCACATTTCTTGCGGTTGCATTTGCATCGCAATTTTGGTGGTCCCCACATTGCTAGAGACTTGTATGACCTGCTCCACGGTGAGAGCGCCGTGTGGATGTGCATCATGGATCGTGGTGCCTGTTAACACCATGGAGCCTGGTGCTGTTTGAATCACAGAGTTGGGTGTGACGCGTCCTGAATTGAGCGCCAAACCAATGGTGAAAGGCTTCATCACAGAGCCAGGTTCAAACGTATCGGTCAATGCACGGTTACGCAACTGCTCACCCACTAAATTGCCCCGTTTATCTGGCACGTAACTGGGGTAATTTGTCATGGCGATTACTTCACCCGTTTGGGCATGTAAGACCACTACGCTGCCCGCCTTGGCGCGATGACTGATCACAGCTTCTTTGATTTTTTCGTAAGCAAAGTACTGCGCTTTACTGTCAATGCTTAGTTGCAAATCTTTGCCATCTTCAGGCAAGATGATCTCGGCAATATCCTCTACAACTTGTCCAAATTTGTCTTTGATGACTCTGCGCGTACCGGGTTTGCCACCTAATTCCTTGTTGAACTCGCGCTCAATCCCTTCTTGCCCAATGTTTTCCACATTGGTAAAACCCACCACATGGGCGACTGCTTCACCTTCTGGATAAATGCGTTTGTATTCTTTGCGTGCATAGATGCCTTTGATCTTCAAGTCTTCTATGCTTTTGGCAGTTGACTCATCGACTTGCCGTTTGAGCCAAACAAAATTCTTGTCTTCGTCGCTGAGCTTTTTTTCTAAATCAGCTTGCGACATACCCAATAATTTGGCAAGCGCCTTGAATTTATCTGGATCGCGATCGATGCTTTCTGGATTAGCCCAAATACTCGGTACAGGCACGCTAGAGGCCAAGATATGGCCATTGCGATCCAAAATCCGTCCACGATTGGCTGGTAAATCTAAGGTACGTACATGACGTACAGCACCTTGGCGTTTGAAAAAAGCATTACCAATCAGCTGCACATAAGCTGCGCGAGCGACCAAACCTAAAAAACCCAATGCAATACACGCCACAATGAATTGGCTACGCCAAATTGGCGTCTTGCTTGCCAACAAAGGACTCGATGTGTATTGAACGCTGCGGCTACTCATGGACGCACCGTTTCTGCCGTATTGGCGCTTTGCGTTGGTAGCGTTGCGTAATGCGTGATGGCTGGCGTGATAGTGCGCATATGCAACTGCTCCCGCGCCAATTTCTCAACGCGCTTGGGTGTTGCTTGTGCACGCCGCTCAACATCCAAGCGATCGTTTTCAATTTCTAAACGTCGCGCTTCACTCATGGCGTGATCTAACTCAGTGGTCAGCGCACGTGATGCATATTGGGTTCTCACCAAGTAGAGGGCGCTTAGCAACACAGCAATCAACAAAATAATGGTCAAGCGGCTCATGCCACCGCCTCGTGTTGCGGGCTTGAGAGCCGCTCTGCGACACGCAAGATTGCGCTACGCGCGCGCGGGTTGCTGGCAATTTCTTTTTCGCTCGGTTTGACACGTTGCACCGCTTTGAGGTCCATCGCTTTCGGCTGCGCGAAGGGCGTGCGTCGGTCATACACCTCACGCGCGTGCTGCGCAATGAATTGCTTGACGATTCGGTCTTCTAAGGAATGAAAACTGATCACAGCCAATCTTCCGTGCGGACGCAATACTTGCAACGTGGCGTCTAGCGCTTGTTGCAGCTCTTCAAGCTCGGCGTTGATGAAAATCCGAAAAGCCTGAAATGTGCGCGTTGCAGGGTCCTTGCCCGGCTCGCGGGTTTTGACCGTGTCAGCCACGAGCTGGGCCAGTTCAGCGGTGCTTGTAGGGACGCCCCGTTCTTGTCGGCGAGCATCAATCGCCTTTGCAATCTGTAAAGCAAACCGTTCCTCGCCATATTCACGTATCACCTCCGCTATGTGTTGTGTGTCTGCTTCTGCTAACCATTCCTGCACGCTTTGTCCACGCGTGGTGTCCATGCGCATGTCCAAGGGGCCGTCGTGTCGAAAAGAAAATCCCCGCGCAGGGTTGTCGACTTGTGGCGAACTGATGCCTAAGTCCATCAACACACCATCGACCGAGGTAGGTGGTAAGTCGCCTAAATGCGCAAAACTTTCGTGCCGAATGGATAAGCGCGGATCTTGGATTTGCTGTGCAAATGCGACCGCTTCTGGGTCTTTGTCGAAAGCAATGACCCGTCCTTTGTCGGAGAGTTTGGAGAGCATCAGACGCGTGTGACCGCCGCGTCCAAACGTTGCATCTACATAAGTACCGTCCGGCTGAAGGTCGAGCGCATCGACGGCTTCGCTGAGTAGGACGGTGGTGTGCTGCCATGGCGTGTCCACCGTCATCCTTTAGAAAGAGAATTCCTTGAAAACGTCTGGCATTTCGCCTTGCATGGCCTGCGCCTCCAGCGTTTCGTAGGTCGCCTTGTCCCACAACTCAAAGTGGTTGCCCATGCCCAGCAACATGGTGTCTTTGGAGATCCCTGCGGCAGCGCGCAATTCAGGCGAGATCAAAACACGACCCGTGCCGTCCATCTCGACATCCATGGCATTACCAAGCAAGACCCGCTTCCACCACTGCGCGCTCATTGGCAAGGCGGCAATGCGTTCACGAAATTTTTCCCATTCGGTGCGCGGGAACACCATCAAACAACCGTGGGGATGGCGTGTGATCGTGAGTTGCCCGCCAGCAGTGGCGCTCAAGACGTCACGATGACGCGTTGGCACCGATAAACGGCCCTTGGCATCGAGACTCAATGATGATGCACCTTGAAACACAGCAACTTCCCAAGCAAATAGACAAAACGCAAGCGATGGCGAAAGTGAGCTGACACTTTTCACCACTTAATTGCACTTATTTGCACTGTATCAGGAATTCATTGGTTCACCAAGGGTTTTTCGATTTTTTTCAATGAAATCAACAACTTAGGAGCGATTTCATAAACAAGTCTAGAAGTAAAAATCGTTATAAAGCAAGCACTTAGAAGATTTATTAAAAGTGTCTTATCAAGAAAATAACTGGCGAAAAAAAACAGGCCAAGGGCCTGTTTTTAACGTTGCCACACAACAACGCCTCAATCTCCAAACATTTTCTGTTTCAGCTCGCGGCGCTCTTGTGCTTCTAGCGATAGGGTCGCTGTGGGACGCGCCAAGAGGCGCGCGACACCGATAGGCTCACCCGTCTCGTCGCAGTAGCCGTAATCACCAGCGTCGATGCGGTGGATGGATTGCTCTATTTTTTTCAGCAATTTGCGCTCGCGGTCACGGGTACGTAGCTCCAAGGCGTGCTCTTCTTCAATCGTGGCGCGGTCAGCGGGATCTGGGACCACCACGGTGTCTTCGCGCAAATGCTCGGTGGTCTCGCTGGCGTTACTGAGAACCTCATTTTTCAATTGGACTAACTTCAGGCGGAAGAATGCCATTTGCACGTCATTCATGTACTCGCTGTCAGGCATGGCGATCACCTCAGCGTCGCTGAGTTGGTCGGCCTTTTTGGTCTTCCAGTTGTTGGCGAGTTTGGCGTCTTTTTTGGGTGCCACGGGAATGATGGTCGAGGCAGTTTGTTGCGCAATCGGCATGAAACTGTTTTTGGCCGCATTGGAAGCCAAGACCTGCGAGGGCGGGGGTGGCACAAGCGCCGCCATCTTGGCAGCCCTGGAATTTTTCTTGTGCACCACGGGCGTATAGCCAGGAATGATGGGCGTCACATGAACCACTGGCGCAGACACCGCGGGTTTGGCTGTCGCCTTTGAAGCAGTAGATTTTTTAGGCGCGGGTGCTTTTTTTGCAACTACTTTTTTAGCTGGCACCTTCTTGGCAGGTGTCTTTTTAGCAGCCACTTTCTTGGCTGGCGCTTTTTTAGCAACTACTTTTTTGGCAGGTGCCTTCTTGGCGATAGGCTTTTTGGCAATTGCCTTTTTGGCTATGGGCTTCTTAGATACGGCTTTTTTACTCACCGGTTTTTTTGCGACTACTTTTTTGGGAGCCGCTTTTTTGGCAGTTGCCTTCTTGGGTGCCGCTTTGGCAGTTATTTTTTTAGTCACAGTTTTTTTAACAGAGGTTGGTTTTTTCACAAGCTTTTTAGCTGACGCTTTAGGCTTTGCAGCAGATTTGACTGCCTTCTTGGCAGTCGCAGATTTGGATGGTTTTTTATGGCGAGCTTGTGCGTTCACGTTTTGTCTCCTTACCGCCCCTTCGATGCGCACATGTGTGCCAATCGAGATACGGCGCGCGGGATTGTAGCCACATTCAAGGGGCTAAACCAGAGACTTCTCCAGGCCCTGCATCAAGATGTCTTTGGGCAAATCGATGCCAATGAAAACCATCTTGCTCATTCTTTCTTCACCCTTAGCCCATTCGGGTCCTAAATCGCTGCCCATGAGCTGGTGTACGCCTTGAAAAATAACTTTGCGCTCGGTGCCGCGCATGTTCAAAACACCCTTGTAACGGAGCATCTTGGGCCCGTAAATATTCACGACCGTGCCCAAAAAGTCTTCCAACTTGGCAGGGTCAAACGCACGCTTGGATTTAAAGACAAAGCTTTTGACGTCATCGTCATGGTGGTGGTGATGGGCATGGCCATGGTCTGCGCCGTGGTCGTGATCATGGTGGGAATGGTCGCCATGACTGTGCCCGTGTCCGTGCTGGTGCGAAGGGTGGTCACAATGCTCGCCATCATGATGGTGGTGATGTCCATCATCGGCCAAGAAATCGGGATCAATATCCAACTTGGCGTTCAAGTTAAAACCACGCAAATCAAACACTTCATCCAAAGAAACTTCTCCGAAATGCACCACTTTTTGGGGCGCACGCGGGTTCATATGCTTGAGACGGTGTTGCAGGGCATCC
Organism: uncultured Bordetella sp.; assembly: GCA_964343725.1. Lineage (GTDB taxonomy): Bacteria > Pseudomonadota > Gammaproteobacteria > Burkholderiales > Burkholderiaceae_C > Limnohabitans. The sequence goes on along the minus strand of CAYFLF010000101.1, from coordinate 1,180 downwards.
AACTCTTGGGCTGAGATCAAATCAGATTTGCTGATAAAAATTTGATCCGCAAAACCGACCTGGCGACGGGCTTCTAGCCGGTCATTCAACTGCTGGGCAGAATGCTTGGCATCCACCAACGTCAAAATGGAGTCGAGCAAAAAGCTCTCGGCAATCTCGTCGTCCATGAAGAAGGTTTGCGCCACAGGGCCAGGGTCTGCCAAACCGGTGGTCTCGATCACCACACGCTCAAAATCAAGCAAGCCTTTGCGCTTTTTGGCGGCCAAGAGTTGCAAGGTGGTACGTAAATCTTCGCGAATGGTGCAACAGACACAACCATTGCTCATTTGGATGATTTGCTCATTGGTATCGGACACCAGTATTTCGTTGTCGATGTTTTCTTCACCGAACTCGTTTTCAATGACGGCAATTTTTTGGCCATGGGCTTCGGTCAAGACACGCTTGAGCAAGGTGGTTTTGCCTGAGCCTAAAAAGCCGGTCAGGATGGTGGCTGGAATCAACATACGGGAACTACCTTGTAGAAATAAAAGAGGTCAACCCGACATTGTCGCGCGTTCCGACTTTTCGACCAAGTTGGCAGTTTTCATGACCACCAAGCCTTTCAGGTATTCGCCCTCGGGAAAGGTCAATGTCATCGGGTGGTCAGGTGCTCCTTGCATCCGCTCGCTGATATAGCCATCCACCCCCGCATCCGTACCAGCGGAAGCGACAATTTTGTGGAACAACTCAGCACCTATGCCGCCTGAGCAGCTGTAAGTAAACAAGACACCGCCTGGCTCCAAAATTTTGAAAGCCAAGCGGTTGATGTCTTTGTATGCGCGCGCTGCCCGATCGGCATGCGCGGCCGATGGCGCAAATTTGGGCGGATCAAGCACGATGGCGTCAAAAGTTTGGCCGTCTTTGTAGAACTGGCGCAAAGATGCATTGACATCGGCATCCATCATGGTGGTGCGCGCAGCGTCAAACCCATTCAAAGCGACATTGCTTTTGGCTCGCTCGATTGCTGGGCCAGAGGAATCAATCGATGTGACATGCGCCGCGCCGCCTGCCAAAGCCGCGACAGTGAAGCCACCCGTATAGCAATAACAATTGAGCACGCGCTGAAACTGCAGGCGTCTTGTGTAATCCGCAAATTTTTTCCGACTATCCCGCTGGTCTAAATAAAAACCGGTTTTGTGGC
>CAYFLF010000100.1:0-6726 GCA_964343725.1 uncultured Bordetella sp. | reverse complement strand
GGAGACAAAGACTTGTCTTTGAGTTTTTCAAACATCATTGGCCCTTTGTATCAGTTGAAAGAAGTCAGGCTTATTGGCTTGCCACATTGGTTTGCGGCAACATTTGTGTGGGGTTAATCACACGGTCGTAACGCATCACTTCATAGTGCAAGTGTGGTCCAGTGGATCGACCCGTGTTGCCCAGTAGCGCAATGGTTTCGTTGCGTTGTACTTTTTGACCTACCTGAACCAGACGCTTGCTCAAATGGCCATAGCGGGTCGTGAAGCCTTCAATATGGCTGATTTCTACAACGTTGCCAAAAGCGTGGTCCCATTCAGAACGAATGACCGTACCTGCCGCTGTGGCGACGATGGGGGAGCCGACTTCAGCGACAAAGTCCAAACCTTCATGCATGGCAAGTTGGCCTGTGAATGGGTCATTGCGGATACCAAATCCACTGGTGATTCGGTAGTCTTTGCCCATAGGAATAGCAGTAGGCAATGCATATAACCAACTCAACTGGGTGGACCAGTTTTGAGTCAAGGTTTTGACAGCAGCTTCTGCCTGGGCGAAATCATCCATCGCAGTTTTCAATTCTTGAGCTAGCGACTTGGAACTGTTGTTTTGCAGACGCGGCGCAATCCAGGGGCCACCTTTTGCATCGTCTTTTTTGCTCATTTTTTCGCGCAAATTGACGGGTGTAGCAATGTCCATGAAGCGATTTTTGAGGGCTTCCAACTGGTGAATGTCTTGCACGGTGGTGTTGAGTGATTCGCGCAACTTCTCTAGGCGCTCGCGGTAAGTGGCCTCAAGCTTTTGTTGCTCAGCTTCGGTAGTCACCCCGCCCAGGCTTCTGGCAAAACTGGGGCTCACTTCAATGGCAATACGAAAGCCAATAAAGTGAAGCAAGATTCCAAGAAGCACACATCCCGCTGCCGCTATAGAAACCCAAACCAGCACTTTATGGGCTGTGATGGAAACAGTTCTCACCGAATCGGTGGGTCCCGACATCCACATCAATTGCATACTTCTCTCCGCCTCTTAGTTTTTTGCTTGTTCGCGTATTCGCGTGACGGTAAAGTCATATTCACCGACAGGGAGGTGCATTGTAGGTATTTAGATCCGTCTTCCAAGGATTTTTACCCTAATTTGGAGCAAATGAGTTTTAAATTATTATTTTTAGCTTAAATGACAATACAAAAGAACCATATCCCTTGGATCGAAGAAAGCGATCCTTTGCCACCTGCGCAAAGTGCCTGCACCGATGCGTCAAGTGGTTTGCAGGGGTTGGTGGCTGCAGGGGGTGGTTTATCCGTCGAGCGGTTGTTAGAGGCCTACAGCCAAGGGATGTTTCCTTGGTACTCGGAGGGACAGCCAATTTTGTGGTGGTCGCCCTCCCCACGCATGGTTTTGCAGGTGGAGAACTTCAAATTACATAGATCCCTGCGAAAGACTTTGCAAAAGTTTGTCCAAATGCCTAACGCTTGTATTCAGATTGACACTGCGTTTGATCAGGTCATCACGCAGTGCGCAGCATTCAATCGACCAGGACAAAAGGGAACTTGGATTCTCAAAGATATGGTCTTGGCCTACCAAGCCCTACACCGCGCGGGTTTTGCGCATAGCGTCGAGACTTGGATCAACGGCCAATTAGTGGGTGGTTTGTATTGCGTCTCCATTGGCAAGGCTGTGTTTGGCGAATCCATGTTTGCCTTGCAGTCTGACGCCTCCAAGATCGCCTTATCTGCTTTGGTTGCTTTTGCCAAGCAAAACGGGATCACTTGGATTGACTGTCAGCAAAACACGGGGCATTTAGCCTCGCTAGGCGCACATGAAATCGCGCAAGAAGATTTTTTAAGTGCAGTTGATAGCGCTGTCACGCAGACAGCACCAGTATGGGAATTCTTGCCCCTATACTGGAAAAACATCATTTCGACTCAGTGACACTGTGACCCATCTCAAGGATTTGCCGCTACAAACATTGCAGTTTTATGCAACAGCGCCTTACCCCTGTAGTTATTTAAGCGACCAAACCGCGCGCTCACAAGTCGCCACTCCCAGTCACCTGATTCATACCGATGTTTATTCTGAATTAGTGCGACAAGGCTTTCGTCGAAGTGGACTCTTCACTTATCGACCCTACTGCGACAACTGCAAAGCATGCGTGCCTATACGAATAGACGCGATGGCGTTCAAACCTAGCCGTAGCCAGTCGCGTGCGCGTAAACGTCACCAAGATTTACAAGTGCGTGTCTTGCAACTGGGTTACCACCAGTCACATTACGAGTTGTATCTGCGTTATCAAACCAGCAGACACGCAGGTGGCGGTATGGACCAAGACAGCGTCGAGCAATACACGCAGTTTTTGTTGCAAAGCAGAGTGAATTCACGTTTGGTTGAATTTCGTCTTCCCGATGCCGATCACCCCGAGGGCATTTTGAAAATGGTGTCGATCGTGGATGTGCTCGACGATGGTTTGTCAGCGGTCTACACCTTTTATGAACCGCATGACACCGCCAGTTATGGGACCTACAACATTCTTTGGCAGATCGAACAAACACGCAAAATTGGCTTGTCCTATGTGTATTTAGGCTATTGGATTCAGCAGAGCACGAAGATGGATTACAAGTCGCACTTTGGACCGCATGAACGTTTGGTGGAAGGAATTTGGCAGGCGTAAATTTCACAAGATAAAATTCTTGAATGCCCAAATCAACCGTTCCAGCTTCGCCCAATATCCAAGTGATCGAACGCATGTTTGCTTTGATTGATGTGCTGGCTTCCAAAGAAGAAGCAATCTCACTCAAAGAAATCAGCGAAAAAACAGGTCTCCATCCCTCTACCACTCACCGTATCTTGAATGACCTTGCGGTAGGTCGCTTTGTGGATCGACCAGAGTCAGGAAGCTATCGATTGGGGATGCGTCTGCTGGAGTTAGGCAACCTCGTAAAAGGGCGACTCAATGTGCGCGATGTGGCATTGCAACCGATGCGCGAATTGCACAAACTCACACAGCAACCCGTGAACCTGAGCATGCGACAAGGTGACGAAATTATCTATGTCGAACGCGCTTTCAGTGAGCGATCTGGCATGCAAGTGGTTCGCGCCATTGGCGGAAGAGCGCCCTTGCACTTGACCTCTGTTGGCAAACTTTTTTTGGCCTTAGACGACCCATCGCGTATCCGTGCTTATGCCACACGAACCGGATTGAGCGGACAAACACGCAACAGCATCACGCAACTACCGGTGCTCGAGCGCGAACTTGCCAAGGCGCGACAAAGTGGCGTTGCGCGCGACAACGAAGAGTTGGAGTTGGGTGTCAGATGCATGGCCTCTGGTATTTACGATGACCAAGGTCATTTGGTTGCGGGACTGTCTATTTCCGCGCCCGCAGATCGGCTAGATGAAAACTGGCTTCCAAAGCTGCAATTGACCACCCAAGAAATTTCTCGTGCCTTGGGTTTTAAAGCAACGTCTTAAGAGTGCTCTAGGCGCTTTTAATAAAAGTGCTGCTTTTAATTTTTAAAACTGCGTAAATTTAGTTTTAAGTCTGTGGGCGAAATGCGTGGTTCACTTCGACCCAACGGCGCACACGCTCTGCATCTGCAATACGACTGAGTTTGCCAGCCGAATCTAAGAAAACCATGATCAATTTGCGGCCTGCAATTTTGGCTTGCATCACCAAGCATTGACCAGCCTCAGAGATATAACCTGTCTTTTGCAAACCGATATCCCAGTTTGGGTTTTTGATTAAACGGTTAGTGGTTTTGTAATTGAGTGTGTGGCTTCCAACCGCCACTTGGTAACTAGGCGACGTGGACATCTCGCGCAGCAATGAGTCTTGGTAAGCGAACGAGACCAAGGTGGCTAAGTCTTTGGCACTCGATTGGTTTTTACTCGACAAACCAGTGGGTTCAATGTAGCGGGTGTCACGCATTCCAAGTGATACAGCCTTGGCGTTCATCAACTCAACAAAAGCTTGTAAGCCACCAGGATAGGTTCTACCTAAAGCATGCGCTGCGCGGTTTTCGCTTGCCATCAATGACAAGTGCATCAACTCGCCACGGGTGAGAGTGGTGCCTACCTTCAAACGTGAACTGCTCCCTTTTTCAGTGTCAACATCGTCTTGGGTGATGGTGATGGATTCATCCATCGACAACTTGGCTTCGCTGATGACTACACCCGTCATTAACTTGGTGATCGACGCAATGGGCAAAACAGCTTGGTCGTTTTTGCTTAAGAGGACTTCATTCGTATCTTGGTCAATGACGTAGGCAACGCTGGACTTCAAATCGAGATCGTCAGAGGTTGAGTGCAAACCTGCAAGTTGCCCATACGAAGGACGCGGAGGCGCAACCTTAGCCATACGGCGCGAGGAAGCTTTGGCCAGCGGACGTTTGGTTTTCTTGACGGAGGTGCGTTGCTCAGGTGCCGCAATCGCGGGCACGGCGCAAGAGAGGGTGAATAAGCCAATTGATACAGCCAATAGAAGTTGTCTCAAATGCATTCCTTAATCTCTGACAAACAATGGCCGAGAGTGTAACAAAATAAAAAAATCACGCAAGATCAAAGACTTGCGTGATTAATTTGACAACCTTGTTCAGGTGCGGGTTTACCCTTGTGCGGCCACCCTATCCGATTTGCTTTGCAATTTGTTCAAAGCGCTGAGGTAAGCCTTGGCAGAGGCCACCACGATATCGGGGTCTGCGCCCACGCCATTGACGACGCGCCCACTGTTTTGCAAACGCACCGTCACCTCGCCTTGGCTCTCGGTAGAGCCACTGATCGCGTTGACGGAATAGAGCACCATTTCGGCTCCACTTTTCACATGCGATTCAATCGCTTTGAGCGATGCATCAACCGGTCCATTGCCATCAGATTCGCCTCGCACTTCCCGTCCTGACACGGTAAAAACTACCTTGGCATGTGGGCGTTCGCCAGTTTCACTGTGTTGTGCCAATGACACAAAAGCAAACTGCTCATCATCGCCGTGGACGCTTTCTTCGCTTACCAAGGCCAAGATGTCTTCGTCAAAAATCTCACTCTTACGGTCTGCAAGTTCTTTGAATTTTGAGAATGCGGCATTGATTTCGCTCTCGCTTTCCATTTGAACGCCAAGTTCTTCCAAGCGTTGCTTGAAAGCGTTTCGACCGCTGAGTTTGCCCAACACAATTTTGTTGGCACTCCAGCCCACGTCCTCTGCCCGCATGATTTCATAGGTGTCACGCGCTTTGAGAACGCCATCTTGGTGGATACCGGAGGCATGGGCAAATGCATTTGCCCCGACCACGGCTTTGTTGGGTTGCACCACAAACCCTGTGGTTTGGCTCACCATTCGGCTCGCGGCAACTATTTGTTTGGCATCAATACCCAAAGAGAGATTGAAATAATCTTTGCGGGTCTTCACCGCCATCACGATTTCTTCCAAAGAACAGTTGCCTGCGCGCTCACCCAAACCGTTGATCGTGCATTCCACTTGGCGCGCCCCACCGATCTTCACGCCGGCCAAGGAATTGGCCACGGCCATGCCTAAATCGTTATGGCAATGTACGGACCAAATGGCTTTGTCGCTATTGGGAATGCGTTCACGCAAGGTTTTGATGAAGTTGCCGTAGAGCTCTGGCACGGCATATCCCACCGTATCAGGCACGTTGATGGTGGTTGCACCCTCTTTGATGACGGACTCAAGCACGCGGCACAAAAAGTCTAATTCGCTGCGATAACCGTCTTCAGGGCTGAACTCAATGTCGCCCACCAGATTGCGGGCAAAACGCACGGATTGAGTCGCTTGCTCGAACACCTGGTCGGGCGTCATGCGCAACTTCTTTTCCATGTGTAGAGGTGAGGTGGCGATAAATGTATGGATACGGGCGCTGTTAGCGCCTTTGAGCGCTTCCGCAGCACGGCTGATGTCTCGGTCATTGGCGCGCGAGAGCGAGCAAATGGTGGAGTCTTTGACCGCATTGGCAATCGCCTTGACTGCTTCAAAGTCGCCGTTGGAGCTCGCCGCAAACCCTGCCTCAATCACATCGACCTTTAAGCGCTCTAGCTGGCGAGCAATGCGTAGTTTTTCGTCACGCGTCATCGACGCACCGGGCGATTGTTCGCCGTCACGCAAGGTGGTGTCAAAAATAACGAGCTTGTCAGTCATGGTCAGAACTCCTTGTCCATCTTAAAAACTTTCAGCGGTTGCGCCCCACAAAGCAAAAGGCCCGCTGCGTTTGCATACGGGCCTTGTGTGGATTTGCGCGTGCGCTACCAACTCCGCCCGTTGGGGGATAGAAGTAGTAGAGCCAGCAAAAATTTGTTCATGCCTTGAATTTAACACAATCTCTAACAGTGTGCATGGATCACTTATGAAGGCCTTCTTCTTCAGGCTCGTCAGTTGAGGTGCTAATGACACTGGTTTGCAGGCCTTTGGCTTTTCTCCATGCATAAAGAACATAGCCGCTCAGACCGTACATGACAAACATGGCAAACAACACGACAGGCGGATGGATGTTGATCACGCCGATGGCCAAGGCAATACACACAATCACCACAAAGGGCACACTTTTCTTCATGCGCAGGTCTTTGAAACTGTAAAAAGGCGCATTGGTCACCATGGTCAAGCCCGCAAATAGACAGATGGCAAAGGTAAACCACACTACCTCTGGGCCGCTGTAGCCCATGTCGTTCATCAACCACACAAAACCCATGACGAGGGCCGCGGCAGCAGGCGATGGCAGTCCTTGAAAGAAACGTCT
>CAYFLF010000099.1:0-6743 GCA_964343725.1 uncultured Bordetella sp. | reverse complement strand
ACTCGGGCTTTACGACAGGTGCAGACTTCTCGTGTAACGGTGGATTGCACATGGGCTAATGCCCTGTGCACCTTCCATTCAACGTTCAAGTAAGTTACTGAGATAGCAAACGACGCGCTTCGGCGACTACCGCCTCGGGCGTGATGTTGAACAGTTTGTAAAGTTCATCAGCAGGCCCCGAAGCTCCGAAGCCCGTCATTCCCACAAAACCGCCGCTGGCGCCAAGGTATGCATCCCAACCTTGGCGCACAGCCGCCTCAATCCCCACACGCACGCCTGTACCCAAGACACTGTTTCGGTACGTAGCGTCTTGCGCATCGAACAATTCCCAGCAAGGCATAGACACCACCGCGGTGCCCACACCCGAGGCTTCTAAGAGTTCACGTGCCTGTACTGCCAACAATACTTCTGAGCCTGTGGCGAGTAGGGTGACTTGACGTGGTGAGCATGCTGCTTCTTGCAAGACATAAGCGCCTTTGCGCGAGAGGTTGTCCGTGGTGTGTGTGTGTCGTACCAGAGGCAAAGACTGTCTTGCAAAAATCAAGCTCACAGGGCTGGTGCGGTTTTGCAATGCAAGTTCCCAGCATTCAGCTGCTTCCACCGCATCGGCTGGTCGCATGACCCACATATTGGGCATGGCGCGTAGCGACGCCATGATTTCAACCGGTTGATGGGTGGGACCGTTGCGACCGATGCCGATGGAGTCGTGGCTGAATACAAATTTCACAGGCAATCCCATGAGTGCAGCCATGCGCATGGCTGGACGTTCGTAGTCTGCAAATGCGAGGTAGGTCACTGAAAGCGCAAGAATTCCTCCGTGTGCTGCCATGCCATTGGCCATCGAGCCCATCACATGTTCGCGCACGCCGCAATGCACGTATGCACCAGAGCGATTCTGGGCATTGAAAGCAGTCAAGCTACGCTTGTGGCTGGTAGGGGCTTCAAGGTCCGCACAGCCCACCATACGCTCTGGCAATATGGGTGTAAGAAGGTCATTGATTTCAGCCGATATGAAGATACCGCTAGCTGCTACAGGGGCTTGCAAGGCTTGGTGTTTGTAGTCCATCAACACCTGTTGCCAGTTTGCGGGTAAATCACCACGCATCACGCGTGCAAACTCTTCGCGCTCGGTATCAGGTAATGCGGCCAAACGTGCATGCCATGCGTGATATTCGTCCGCACTGCGTTGGCCAGCATTGCGCCATGTCTGTTGGACATCGGTGGGTATTTCAAAAGGCGCATATTTCCAGTTAAGTAAGTCACGTGCGGCTTGGGCGTCTTCTTCAAACAGGCGCCCGCTGTGTCCACCCCGTTGGCCTTGAAGGCGTGCTACACCTTTGGCGATCACCGTGCGACAGGCCAGCATGGAAGGGCGAGGGTCTTTCCGAGCAGCGTCGAGTGCCACGGATACAGCTTCGATGTCGTGGCCATCAATTTCCAAAACATGCCAGCCCGCGACGCGAAACCGCTCTGCCACGTTCTCGCTGATCGATAGCGCTGTGCTACCGTCATCGGTGATTTGGTTGTCGTCCCAGAGCAGCACCAATTTGCCTAATTGCAAGTGACCTGCCAGAGAAATCATTTCTTGGCCCACGCCTTCTTGCAAGCAACCGTCGCCCACAAACGCGTAGGTGAAGTGGTTCACCAAAGCGTCGCCAAAACGCGCATTGAGATAGGCCTCTGCAACAGCCATTCCAAATGCGTTGGCGATTCCTTGGCCAAGTGGGCCCGTAGTGACCTCAATGCCATTGGGCTCGCCGTGCGGCCGCTCAGGGTGCCCTTCGCATACGGAGCCCAACACCCGAAAACGTTGCAATTCTTCAATTGGAAACGCAGGATAGCCTGACAGATGCAACAACGAATACAGCAACATCGAACCGTGTCCATTGGAGAGCACCACACGGTCGCGGTCAAACCAGCCTGCGTCTTGGGGAAAGTGCTTTAAGTGACGGGTGTACAACGCAGTGGCAATTTCCGCCATACCCAGAGGTACGCCTTGATGGCCTTCTTGGGCTTTGACGATCGCATCAATCGAGAGAAAACGGATGGCGTGCGCCAGATTTTGTTGGAGGTGTGGATTCATTCGGGCGATTTTTCCGAACCCCATACATGAACGCAAGCGATGAATATTCAGGTTCAGATGAGCCTAATTCAACCTATGTGATTAGAGTGATTAGAGGTTGGTGAGGCCTCTTCGCGTAACCATTCCACAAAACTTTTGACCTCGGCTCGCCACGCGTGTCGAGCTGGATAGACCATGAAATGGGCTTGCACTTCAATGCTCAATTTGTCGCCAAAAACTGCTTGCAATTTGCCGCTGTCAATCAAGGCTTGGCCAATGCTGGCGCTCTCGAGCGCTACGCCTAATTTTTGTACCGCTGCATCCATGCTCATCATTGCGCGGTCAAATCGCAAGCCCATACGCTCGGGTCGTTCACTGGCATAAAAGCGTGCAAACCAATCCGGCCATTGCACGACATTGATGCTGGACTGAATAAGAGGTACGCGCAACAGATCCTCTGGTTCGTGCAAAGCATGGGTGCGAATGAATTCCGGACTCGCCAGCGGCATGATGCGTTCCGTGAAGATGCACTCCACCTCTAAATTAGGCCAGTTGGGCAATCCATAACGAATATCGATGTCCATTTGCCCAAGCTGAAAGTCTGAATGCATGTGGGATGCTGACAGTACCAAGGAAATATTCGGATGAAGTTCTGTGAAACGGGCAATGCGCGGCATCAGCCACAAACTGGCAAAACTGGGGCTGCTGTGTACATACAAGGTGTCCTGTACGCCATGGCGCAAGTCTTCTGTGGCAGCGTTGATAGCACCTAAAGCACTTGCCACGCGTTGCAAATATTGCTGACCTGCTGGTGTCATTTCCACCCCGCGTGCTGAGCGCTCAAACAGCCTGACATGCAACATGCCTTCTAGTTTGGCGACTTGGTGGCTTACGGCAGAAGGCGTCAAGTGCAATTCTTCCGCTGCCAGCGCAAAGCTCTTGCGGCGGGCAATCGTTTCAAAGGCTTGCAAAGCGGCTAAGGGCGGAATCATGGCTGAAAACGCTTCAATTAGTGTTACCTAACATGAATTAAATTGAATTATGGTTGAGTTTATATCGTTTGCGTTCAAGTACTTCTATGTCAAACAATCCGCCATTCGAAACGGGTAATGCAATTCAAAAAGGAGACATGCATGCTTCTCAAGGACAAGGTGGCCGTCATCACTGGCGGTGCAGGTTTAAACGGTCTAGGCTTTGCCACCGCTCGCATGATGGTGGCGCAGGGTGCCAAAGTCGCCATCCTGGATTTGGAGGGGGCCAACCCGCAAGCTGCCGCAGCACAACTCGGTGCGGATCATTTTGGCCTTGTCGGTAATGTGACGGATAAAGCGTCATGCGAAGCAGCAGTTGCGCAAATCAAAGCCAAGTTTGGTCGCATCGATATCTTGGTCAACAACGCTGGAATCACCCAACCCGTTAAATTTCTGGACATCACAGGCGGCGATTACGACCGCATCTTAGATGTGAGTTTGCGTGGCACGCTATACGCATCGCAAGCAGTAATTCCTTCGATGATTGCCCAAAATAGTGGCTCCATCGTCTGTATCTCTTCTGTCTCTGCTCAACGCGGAGGGGGCATTTTGGGCGGCCCCCATTACTCGGCTGCTAAGGCAGGTGTACTTGGATTAGCCCGTGCGATGGCTCGCGAATATGGGGGCAACAACATTCGTGTCAATTGCGTGACGCCTGGCTTGATTGCCACCGACATCAACAAAGGCAAGATCCCTGAAGACAAGCGCCAAGCCATTTTGGACGGCATTCCATTGGGCCACATTGGAGAACCAAACGATGTGGCAGGGTGCGTCGTATTTCTCGCCAGCGATTTATCCAAGTACTGCACTGGCATCACGCTTGACGTGAACGGTGGCATGTTGATTCATTAATTTTCAAACTTAGTCCATTTCATTCAAACCTTAGGAGACAACACCATGAAAACTACCTCTCTCATCCGCCGTACCGTCATCGCAACGGCATTGCTGGCTATCACCGGAATTGCTTCTGCGCAAACTGTCAAATTAACTTTGGCGCACGGCAACCCCCCAGATAACCCACGTCATACCGCATCGGTCAAGTTTGCAGAGACAGTGAAAGCCAAAACCAATGGCCGTGTGGAAATTCAAGTGGCTCATTCGGCCCAGTTGGGCGACGACGCTGCCATGGTCACAGCCTTGCGCTCGGGTACCTTGGATTTTTCTGCCAATAGCCAAGGCGCTGTGTCTTCCACCGTGCCTGAGTTTGCTGCCTTGGGCATGCCTTTCTTGTTTGCCGATGTACAAAAAGCGTGGAGCGTGATGGACAGTGCGATCGGTAAAGAGCTTGGTGAAAAGGCCGCTGCCAAAGGTATGGTCTTGTTAGGCTTGTGGGATAACGGCATTCGCCAAATGTCTAACAGCAAACGCTCCATCAAGTCGCCTGCCGATATGAAGGGCCTGAAAATGCGGACACCACCTGATGCCGTGACTGTGGACATCATGCAAGCTTTGGGTGCAGATGCACAACAAATCAAGTTTTCTGAGCTTTATGTAGCGCTACAGCAAGGCGTTGTTGATGGCCAAGAAAATCCATTGACCAATATTTCGTCAGCCAAGCTCTATGAAGTGCAAAAGTTCATTTCATTGTCTGGACACAAGTATGAGTCAACCCCATTCTTGATGAGCAAACGTACTTGGGACCGTTTGAGTGCAGCTGACCAAAAAGCTGTGACTGAAGCGGCGGCTGAAGCTACACAACTACAACGACGTTTAAACAAAGAAGTAGATGACAAGTTGGTCGCTGAACTCAAAAGTAAAGGCATACAAATCGACACTGTGGACCGCAAGGCTTTTATGGATGCCTGCGCACCCGTTTACACCAAGTGGACAACAGGTCCGATAGGTGAATTCGTAACGCGCGTCGTTCAAGCTGCGCGTTAATGTTTAAACCAAAACCGCTGTTTCAGCGGTTTAGCTTGGTTTTGATATGAATCCTTTGTTCAAAGCGGTGGACACTGCCATCTCATGGTGGTGTCATGCTGTCCTCTACATCACCTTATCAGTCGTGTTCACCATTCTGAGTGTGAATGTATGTCTGCGCTATGCCGCAGGTACCAGCCTGTCTTGGGCATCAGAACTCCCAGAGTTGATGTTTCCTTGGATGATCATGTCTGGCGTAGTGATTGCCGCACAGCATGGCTCGCATATCGCGGTTGTGATGTTGACGCAAAAGCTGGGCGAAGCACGTCGATGGGTTCTGACTGGTGCTTCATTGGTGGTGGTTGCTTTGTATCTTGGCTTAGCGTATTCAGCACTACCGGTGTTCGAGATCGCTGCCGATGAGCGTTCGCCCATCATGCAAGTTCCAGGCTCTGTCAGTGTGGGTAGTTTGTTGCTTGGCTTTGTGATGCTGGCCATCGTCACACTGTGTCGCTTGCCACAAATATGGCGTGGGGATGAGCGCAACGAAATTGGAGCAGATGCATGACTACGCTCATCATCGGCCTATTCATCGTCGCAGCACTGCTGTCGATTCCGATTGCGCATTCACTAGTGTTAGCTTCGGTTGCAGGTTTATTGATCATTGATCGCGTGCCAGTTCACTTGGCAGTGGAGCAGATGATCACCCAAACCCAAAGTTTTCCGCTGATTGCGATTCCTTTCTTCATGATGACCGGCGCGCTGATGGTGAGTGGCAAGCTTGGGCAAAGTTTGGTGAGCTTATTAACCATGATCATTGGTCGTGTGCACGGCGGGCCTGCTCAGGTCGGTGTGTTGTCGTCCACTATTTTTGGGGGTGTGTCTGGGTCTGCTGTGGCCGACGCATCTGCCATCGGTTCGATGTTGATTCCTTGGCTCAAAAAACTGGGCTACCCAGCGCCATTTGCTGCGGGTACTTTGGCCGCTGCAGCCACCATTGATATTTTGATTCCGCCATCGATTCCCATGATCGTCTACGCGTTGGTATCTGGTGCATCGATTGGCGCTTTGTTTGTGGCAGGAATATTGCCCGGGCTTTTGATGTGTGCGGGATTCATGCTCGTGTGCTACGTACAGGGACGTCGACGTAATTTTCCGCGTGATACCACTGTGTTTGAATGGGGCGCGTTTATGCGCCAACTCATGCATTCGGGCCCAGCCTTGGCCATGCCAGTATTGATCATCATCTTTTTGCGTTTTGGCATTGCAACGCCCACCGAAGTTAGTGTGATGTCAACGCTTTACGCTTTGATCGTGTCTGGTTTGGTTTACCGAGACCTCAATCTCACCAAATTGAAGGCGGCAGCCGTTGAGGCAGGTATCTCCACAGGTGTCGTTTTGTTGATCATCATGGCGTCTAGTGTGGTGGGTTGGATCGTGACGTATGAACAGTTACCAGCTGCATTCACGTTATATGCCAAAGAAACGCTGCAAGAGCCTTGGCTCATCATCTTGGCGATGAACCTGATCATGTTGGCTACTGGCATGTTCATTGATTTGCCTGCGGCAGTCTTGTTGCTCACGCCCATGTTTGTGCCATTGGCTTCCGCGGTCGGTATGGACACCATCCAACTTGGAATCATGATGATCGTGAACCTCTCGATTGGCTTGTATCACCCACCGATTGGCACCACCCTGTTTATCACTAGCACGATTGCCAAGGTGCGAATTGGCGATGTGGTGTACGAGTTAATTCCTTTCTACGCCGTAGCTATCGCACTGCTGTTGGG
>CAYFLF010000098.1:0-6787 GCA_964343725.1 uncultured Bordetella sp. | reverse complement strand
GGACACGCAGACTTTGGTGGAGAAGTCGAGCGCGCTTTGTCGATGGTCGATGGTGTGGTGCTGTTGATCGATGCGCAAGAAGGGCCTATGCCCCAAACCCGTTTTGTGACCAAGAAAGCTTTGGCTTTGGGATTGCGTCCTATTTTGGTGGTGAACAAAGTCGATAAGCCTGGCGCGCGCCCCAACTTTGTTGTGAATGCTGCTTTTGATTTGTTTGACAAACTAGGCGCAACAGACGAGCAATTGGATTTTCCGGTTGTGTATGCCTCTGGTATCAACGGTTGGTCTTCGATGGAAGAAGGCGCCCCTGGCGAGCAATGGGGTCCTGACATGTCCGCCTTGTTCAACACCATTTTGAAACACGTGCCTTCGCAAAAAGGTGACCCCAGCGCACCTTTGCAGTTACAAATCTCTGCGCTGGATTTTTCAACATTCGTGGGTCGTATTGGTGTTGGGCGGGTGAGTCAAGGCACGATCAAGCCCATGATGGATGTCGTAGTCATGGAAGGGGAGGATGGCAAGCCTGTCAAGGGTCGTATCAACCAAGTGTTGACGTTCCAAGGCCTTGAGCGTGTGCAGGCAACGCAGGCTGGCCCCGGAGACATTGTGTTGATCAACGGAATTGCGGATATCGGTATCGGTGTCACGGTCACCGATCCTTTGAATCCAGCACCGCTACCTATGTTGAAGGTTGATGAACCAACACTCACGATGAACTTTTGCGTCAATACCAGCCCATTGGCTGGACGTGAGGGTAAGTACGTGACGAGCCGGCAAATCTGGGACCGTTTACAAAAAGAGTTGCAACACAATGTTGCATTGCGAGTCAAAGAAACCCAAGAAGAGGGTGTTTTTGAGGTAATGGGCCGCGGTGAATTGCACTTGACCATTTTGTTAGAAAACATGCGCCGGGAAGGCTATGAGTTGGCGGTTTCTAAACCTCGCGTGGTCTACCGAGAGGTCAACGGCGAGCGCCACGAACCTATCGAATTGGTCACTGCCGACATTGAAGAAGCGCATCAGGGTGGTGTGATGCAGGCGTTGGGCGAGCGCAAAGGTGAACTCGTCAATATGGAACCAGATGGACGAGGACGCGTGCGCTTGGAATATCGCATTCCAGCGCGTGGCTTGATTGGCTTTGCCAATGAATTCCTCAATTTAACGCGTGGCTCTGGCTTGATCTCGAACATCTTTGATAGTTATGAGCCGCATAAAGGTGATATTGGTGGACGTAAAAATGGTGTGTTGATTTCGATGGATGATGGTGAAATCTTCACCTATGCCTTGGGCAAACTTGATGACCGTGGTCGTATGTTTGTCAAAGCGAACGACCCAGTGTATGAAGGCATGATTGTGGGTATCCATAGCCGTGACAATGACCTAGTCGTCAACGCCACGCGAACCAAACAGTTAACCAATTTCCGTGTCTCTGGTAAGGAAGACGCGATCAAAATCACACCGCCGATCGATCTGACATTGGAATACGGGGTTGAATTTATCGATGATGACGAATTGGTTGAAATTACGCCAAAAAGCGTGCGTTTGCGTAAGCGTTTCTTAAAAGAGCACGAACGCAAGAAAAACAAAGCCTAAGGAAACCATCCTTGCATTGGACCCATACCCGCGCTGTTTGGACCATGGTGGCAGCCACTGCCATGTGGTCGATTGCGGGCGTGGTCACCCGCATGTTGGAGTCTGTTCAAAGTTTCGAGTTGACCTTTTGGCGAAGTCTTTTTACAGCGATTTGTCTATTTATTTTTTTAAGGGTGCTACAAGGCCCCGGAGTTTTGAGACGCTTGCTTCAATCACCTAAGCAGTTGTGGTTAAGTGGGGTGTGCTGGTCAGTGATGTTTACCGCGTTCATGGTGGCTTTGACATTAGCCTCTGTGGCTGAAGTTTTGGTCACGATGTCGGTGGGCCCATTGCTTACCGCATTGGTAGCGCGAATCTTCTATAAGCAAACCATACAACTCACAACATGGCTTGCTATTGGAATAGCTGGTGCAGGTATGTTTTGGATGTATGCACAACCGGCGTCTGAAACATCCTCTTATCCCAATTTCCTAGCGGGGCTTTCTTGGGGTACTTTGATTGGCTTTTTAGTGCCGACTGCTGCGGCGGTGAACTGGTGTGTGGTGCAAGAAGCCCAAAAAACGGGTGACTCGCTTGACCTATTGCCTGCGGTATTGGTAGGTGCCGTTATTTCAGCGTCAGTGACTTTGGTTTTTGCATGGCCTTTGCATTCGAGTTTTCACGATATAGCCTGGCTTGCCCTACTTGGGTTGGTTCAATTAGCGATGCCTTGTACTTTGTTGGTATTTTGCGCACGCATCTTGTCTGCACCTGAAATTTCTTTGCTTTCTTTACTCGAGGTTTTATTTGGTATTTTTTTGGCTTGGCTGGGTGCTGGAGAAGAACCTAGTGCACGCGTGATCAGCGGTGGGGCATTGGTCATCGTTGCTTTGGTGGTGAATGCATTGGGTATGAAAGCAAAAACTTTAGAGGAAAGCCAATCATGAATGTCTACAGCGAAGACGTTGTGTCTGAAAAAGTAAAGTCCATTGGCTATATCACTTTGAACAGACCCAAGGCTTTGAACGCATTGTCTTTGCCAATGGTGAGAGAACTTACCCACGTGTTGCGTGGTTTCGAAGCAGACGCAGACGTTCTCGCAGTTGTGATACGCGGTAGCAACAAAGAAGGACCATTTGGTGCTTTTTGTGCGGGTGGTGATATCCGTTATTTTCATCAAGCCGCGCTGACTGGCGATGCAAGCCTAGAGGACTTTTTTACCGAGGAATACAACCTCAACCACATCATTCACACCTACCGTAAACCATATATCGCCTTCATGGATGGGATTGTCATGGGCGGGGGAATGGGTTTGAGCCAAGGAATTGCGTTGCGCGTCGTCACAGAACGCACGCAAATGGCGATGCCAGAGACGCAAATTGGATTGTTTCCAGATGTTGGTGGAGGTTATTTTTTAAGCCGCTGCCCAGGTAACACGGGTGAATACTTGGCCTTGACAGGACAATTGTTGCGTGGTGCAGAGTCACTTTCAGTTGGACTAGCCGATGTCTACGTGGACTCCAAATCCTTGCACTCGATATGGGATGGTTTACAAACCAAATCGTGGAAACATGGGGATGAAGTCGTGGCTTGGGTGAAAGAACAAGCCAATGCATCTACACCATCATCTGCGCCTTCAAAACCTACTTGGTGGGACACACGTATCGACAGCGTTTTCCGATTACCTACTGTCCACGACATAGTCGACGCCTTGGGTCAATTGGTACTCAAAGAACCTGAGGGCTGGGCAGCTGACACGCTCAAAGCCTTGAGACAACGTTCCCCATTGCTGTTAGCGGTGAGTTTGGAGCAGATCCGCCGTGGCAGAACCATGGGGTTGTCGGACGAATTGCGAATGGAGCGTGACATGGTGCGTCATTGTTTTCACCTAGAGCATTTGTCTCGACGAGGTGCGCAAACCGATACAGCTGAAGGCATTCGCGCTTTGGTGATAGACAAAGACCGACAACCCAAATGGCAGCCCGCCAGTATTGAAGAAATAACGCCTGAGATGGTGAAGCCATTTTTCCAAAGCCCATGGCCTACTGCTTTGCATCCATTAAGGCATTTGGTCGATACCTTTTAGTCAGCTCTGCGAAATAAACCTGCTCTGCCTTCATGCGCTGGGTGAGTGTCGCAAGCCCAACAATTTTTTATTTCGCCAAGGTATGCAAAGGTATATCTTTGCTAATAGCCAATCGCTCAAGTTGCTGACGAGTCTGACTAGCAAAAAAACTAGCAAAGGCTTGATGTGTTTTACGAGCATGCATCAAGTGCATGTCACTTTCCTTTAACCCTACGGCCAAACACAAACGTTTTGCAAAATGGAGTTCTAAGGCTGCAACTGCTACACGTCCGTTCTTGCATGGGTAAATTCGGTAACCTGCATGCGCACCGCCAACATCACCATCTGGAGTAGTTAAACCCCAAGAGCGGGGTAGCGCGAGATAGTTTGCAGCATCACAAAGGGCAATTTCTTGGAATACGCCGCGTCCTTTTTGGCGACCCTGGTTTTGTCTTAGGAGGAGGGCTTTTAATACGGCTTCGGTGGTCATCAAGGATCCACTCATATCCGCATACAAAGTGGCAGGCAAATCTAGCCCATTGACCAGTCCGTTTTCAGCTAAGTAGGTTAAGTCATGCCCAGGTTCTTCAGCGCGCGAGCCAGTTGCACCTACTACGCTCACCATGCACAGACTGGGATAGTGACGATGTAAGTCTTTCCAACCAAGGCCTAGCTTGGTGAGCGCCGAAGGGCGAAACGAGGTGATCAATACATCGGTTTTTGCCAGCAGTTTGTGCAAAGCGGTTTGACCGCTTGCTGTTTTTAAATCTGCTTGCACCACACGTACGCCTTGGTGCATGGTTTGGTAAGCGGCGGGTTTGTAAATACCCATCGGGTCTGCGGTGGAGGTACCTTTAGGAGCTAGGGGCTCTAGCTTGGTACACCTTGCACCCATGGCGTTCAGGCGCATCAAAGCAGCAGGTCCTGGCAGATTCAGTGCCAGACTGAGAACGTTAACGCCTTTGAGCGGGGTAATTTGTTTAATTTTTGGGGGTTGCATGCCGCTGCAACTCTTTTGTTTATTTACTAGTGGCAGGATCTAAGCCCGTTTCACGAACCAATTTCGCGACAGAGGGGGAAGTGAGGAATTTCACAAAATGCTTGGCAACTTCTTGTTCCGTTGAACCTTCGACCAAGGCTGAGGAAAAGAAAATGGTCTGTTGGACCGAATCTGGCAGGGTGCCAATAAAGTCCAACTCTTTGAAGTAAATCAACTCACTGACCTGCTGGAACCCTAATTCGGCATCACCTCGGGCCACAACAGCTCCCACACGCTCGCTCATGATGCGTTTGGCGGTGACTTTCATTTGTTCGGCAATACCCAGTTTTGGAAATAATTCGTTCGATAGATAAGTCCCACTTGCACTGGCGGAGTAAGCAACTGATTTCGCTTCCAGCAAAGTCTTTTTTAAAGCTTCTACGGTGCTGATATCCGGTTTAGGTGTTCCTTTGCGAACCGCAGCGCCAATTTGTGAACGGGCAAGATCGACGCGGCTACCTTTTACCAATTTGCCTTCCTTCATCAGTGCCTCTAGACCACCTTCAGACAAAATAACCAAGTCAAATTTTTCGCCACGCGCAAATCGGGAAGGAATGGAGTCGGGTGCATTGCCAATGGATGCGCCGTAGGAACTGATGATTTTGTGCCCTGTCGCTTGCTCATACATAGGTGCGAGTTGTTTGTACGCCTCTGTAAATGCTCCTGATGTGATGACACGTATTTCAGCAGCTTGCACGATTTGCGCAAGGCATAAAAATAAGCCAATCCCAGCGATAGCGATTCGGCGACTCAGTACGTGTGAGAGCATTTGTGAGTTTTGCATGATCTGAATAGAAAAGAGAATTTAAAAGTTGAAAAGCGCTGACGAGCGTTACTCGCCTTTGATATTGCGCTCACGAATCACGCGACCCCATGTGGCGGTCTCTTTTGCCATATAGGTAGCCAATTCATTTCTAGTGCCAGGTAATGGGGAGAGCCCGTGGCTGTTGAGTTGATCGACCACGTCAGGAGACTTCAGTACCTTGACGAGTTCCACATTCCATCGATCCAAGGTCGCTACAGGCACTTTGGAAGAAGCGACAAATGCATACCAATTGGTCGCACTAAAACCTGGATAGCCAGATTCAGCAATCGTCGGAATATTGGGTAAAGCGCGTAAGCGTTGGGTTCCGGTGCTGGCTAGCGGAATGAGTTTGCCGTTATCAATATAGGCTTGCGAAGTGGAATAGGTCGAGAAATAGGATGCGACACGTCCGCCGAGTAAGTCCTGCAGGGCAGGCGCACCCCCTTTGTATGGGACATGCACCGTGTCAATTTTCGCCATATCGTCGAGCAATTCACCCGCTAAATGTGAGGCAGACCCAGGACCCGTTGATGCATAGTCAAGTTTGCCGGGGTTCTTTTTGGCGTAGGCCACATAGTCTGCGAAAGTTTTGATGCCCATCCCAGCATGGACTACCAACACATTCGGGAAATTCACGCCCATGGTGATAGGCGATAAGTCCTTCACGGGGTCATAGGGGAGTTTGTAGAGGTGCGGAGAAATAGTTAGAGGGCCTACGGATCCAAACAAAATGGTGCTGCCGTCTGTTGGCCCTGTGGCAACAAATGCATGCGCGATATTGCCTCCTGCACCGCCTTTGTTGTCGATCACAATAGATGCGCCGATGTTTTCACCCAGTTTTTTGGCAATGATGCGAGCAGCAGTGTCCGCTGCGCCACCAGCGGCAAAACCCACAACGATGGTGATAGTCTTTTTGGGGGGAAAGTCTTGCGTGAAGCCAGAGAAGCTAAGTAAGCCCAACACCACAAAACCCAAGAGGTGGCGGCTAAAGGTTTTAAACATGAATGAATCCTTGAAACTATCGCAAAGCATACCGCTAGTGCGGGTGCGCTCAATTTCAAATTTACAGGTTTTGTGAAATATATTGCATTAGGGTTTTAACTTGGGTAGTTCGAGTTAGAATGCTAGTTTTCGGGGCGTAGCGCAGTCTGGTAGCGCATCTGGTTTGGGACCAGAGGGTCGTAGGTTCGAATCCTATCGCCCCGACCACATCATCAAAAAGGCCCCTCAAGGGGCCTTTTTAGTGTCTTTTCTGCCCGTAGCTCAGTTGGATAGAGCAACAGCCTTCTAAGCTGTGGGTCGGGGG
>CAYFLF010000097.1:0-6825 GCA_964343725.1 uncultured Bordetella sp. | reverse complement strand
TTCTTCTGGTGTGAGCGTGGTCTCGCCTTTGGGCGTGACCTTGCCGACCAAGGTGTCGCCAGGTTGTACTTCAGCACCGACATAAATAATGCCGGAGTCGTCCAAACGGTTGAGTTGTTGTTCCGCCAAGTTGGGAATATCGCGCGTAATTTCTTCTGCGCCCAACTTGGTGTCACGCGCCATCACCACGAGCTCTTCGATATGGATAGAGGTGTAACGGTCTTCGGCCACGACACGCTCGCTGATCAAAATCGAGTCTTCGAAGTTATAGCCATTCCATGGCATGAACGCGACCAACATGTTTTGGCCCAACGCCAATTCACCTAGGTCGGTAGATGCGCCGTCCGCAATCACATCACCCTTGGCAATCTTGTCGCCACGCTTGACGATAGGACGCTGGTGGATGTTGGTGTTTTGGTTCGAGCGTTGGTATTTGATGAGGTTGTAGATGTCCACACCGACTTCACCGGCTTGGGCTTCTGCATCGTTCACACGCACCACGATGCGGGTGGCATCGACATAGTCCACCACACCACCACGGCTAGCGGTAACGACCGTGCCAGAGTCGATCGCAGAAACGCGCTCGATACCAGTACCGACAAATGCTTTTTCAGGACGCAACACAGGCACGGCTTGGCGCTGCATGTTCGCACCCATCAACGCGCGGTTAGCGTCGTCATGCTCGAGGAACGGCACCAACGATGCAGCCACAGAGACGATCTGTGCAGGTGACACGTCCATGTACTGGATGCGCTCTGCGCTACACAAAATCGATTCGCCTTTTTCACGGGCAGACACCAAGTCGCCTGTCAAACGGCCTTCGCTATCGAGCGTGGCATTGGCCTGCGCGATCACGTATTTGCCTTCTTCGATGGCCGATAAGTAATCGATATCCATCGTGACTTTGCCATTGACGACGCGACGGTACGGTGTTTCGATGAAACCGTATTCGTTCAAACGGGCGTACAAAGCCAAAGAGTTAATCAAACCAATGTTCGGGCCTTCAGGCGTTTCGATGGGGCACACACGACCATAGTGGGTCACGTGCACGTCACGCACTTCAAAGCCAGCGCGTTCGCGGGTCAAACCACCTGGGCCTAAAGCAGAGACACGACGCTTATGCGTGATCTCAGACAAGGGGTTAGTTTGGTCCATGAACTGCGAGAGTTGTGAGGCACCGAAGAACTCTTTCAACGCAGCAGAAATAGGCTTGCTGTTGATCAAGTCATGCGGCATCAAAGGCTCTTGCTCGGCTTGGCCTAAACGCTCTTTCACGGCTTTTTCGATACGTGCCAAACCGGTGCGATATTGGTTCTCCGCCAATTCACCGACGCAACGCACACGGCGGTTGCCTAAGTGGTCGATGTCATCGACTTCGCCACGGCCATTACGCAGGTCCACCAAAATTTTGACGACCGACAAAATGTCGTCGTTGGTCAAGACCATGGGGCCAGTTGAATCGGCGATGCCCACTTTGGCATTGAACTTCATACGACCGACACGTGAGAGGTCATACGTGTCTGGGTTGTAGAACAAACGCTGGAACAGTGCTTGCACCGCGTCTTCTGTGGGTGGCTCGCCAGGGCGCATCATGCGGTAGATGGCAACACGGGCGGCAAACTCGTCGATGGTTTCGTCCACGCGCAATGTTTGCGACATGTACGCACCTTGGTCGAGTTCATTGGTGTAGATGCAATGCAACTCTTGCACGCCTGCTTCACGCAATTTCTTGAGCAAGGCTTCTGTCAATTCGTCGTTGGCGCGGGCGATCAATTCACCGGTGTCGCTGTCGATGATGTTCTTCGCAATGACACGACCAACGAGAAAGTCTTCTGGCACGCTGATGTGCGTGGTTTTGCTTTCTTCTAGTTCACGGGTGTGACGGGCGGTGACGCGCTTGTCTTTGGCAACGATGACTTTGCCAGACTTGTCGGTGATGTCGAAACGGGCGACTTCACCACGCAGGCGCTCAGCCACGAACTCCATTTGTGCGCCGCTGTCCATCAAACGGAAGCTGTCGTTCACAAAGAAGTTGGCAAGAATAGTTTCTTGTGTCAAACCAATTGCTTTGAGCAAAATGGTGACGGGCATTTTGCGGCGACGGTCGACGCGGAAATACAAGAGGTCTTTGGGGTCAAACTCAAAGTCGAGCCATGAACCGCGATAAGGAATGATGCGTGCGCTGAACAACAATTTGCCAGAGCTGTGGGTCTTGCCCTTGTCGTGCTCGAAGAACACGCCAGGTGAGCGGTGCAACTGCGACACGATCACACGCTCTGTGCCGTTGATGATGAAAGAACCTTTGTCTGTCATCAAAGGCACTTCGCCCATGTAGACCTCTTGCTCTTTGACTTCTTTCACCACTTTGGATTGCGGTGTAGAAGACTCGCGGTCATAAATAATGAGTTGCACACGTGCGCGCACGGCTGACGAATAGGTCAAGCCACGGGTTTGGCATTCGCGCACATCAAATGCGGGACGGGCCAAGTTGTATTCGAGATATTTCATCTCGACAAAACCGTTATGCGACACGATGGGGAATGCCGCTTCAAATGCCGCTTGCAAACCTTCTTGGGTACGTTTTTTAGGGGCTACGTCGGCTTGCAAAAAAGCGGTGTACGCATCTTTTTGCATTTGCAACAAATAAGGAACTTCCAGCACGCTGTCGCGGCTTCCGAAACTTTTGCGGATGCGCTTGCGTTCGGTGAATGTATAGGCCATGAGATCTCCGGGATTGATCGCTCAAAACTGTTGCCGCTCTATGCGTATCTCGCATAAAGCAACGGGCTTGGTCGCTGGCCTCTACCAGCGTTGGCGGACGGCTGCGCGTTGCACGCAACCCGACCAAGGCATCTTCTGCAGTTGGATTCAGAAGACACTCAAAAATCACTTGATTGGTAAAAAAGCAATTGCGCTTTTTAAAAATTCAACCTGATTTTTGGGTGTGCTCTGGGAGCACAAAAGGCCAAACAGTGTTCAGCCTTGGTGTAATTCGGATGATTGCCGTAGTGAGCAGTTCAAGGTCGGTTTGAGAAACGCAACCGTACTTTCGTACGGTGAGCATCGCAAGACCAAGATCGGACTGCGCAATAGGCAAGGGCCGAATTACTTGAGCTCGACCTTGGCGCCAGCCTCTTCGAGCTTCTTCTTAGCAGCTTCGGCGTCAGCCTTCGATGCGCCTTCTTTCACAGCCTTAGGAGCGCCGTCGACCAAGTCTTTGGCTTCCTTCAGACCCAAACCAGTGATTTCACGCACGGCCTTGATGACGGATACCTTGTTGGCACCAGCGTCTGTCAACACGACGTTGAATTCTGATTTCTCTTCAGCAGCAGCACCGCCGCCACCGCCACCACCTGCAGCAGCAGGCGCTGCCATCGCTGCGGCGCTTACACCAAACTTCTCTTCGATGGCTTTCACCAAATCGTTGAGTTCCATGACCGTCATGCTGTCGAGCGCGGTCAAAAATGCGTCTTTATCAAATGCCATTTTTTGTTTCCTAACAATTAATTTAAAAAGTTAAAGCTGGCCTTACGCGGCTACAGCTTCGCCCTCGCCTTTTTTGGCTGCCAACGCGCCCAACACCACTGCGGTGCGAGACACGGGAGACATCAACAAGCCACACAACTGCGCCAACAACACTTCTTTCGAAGGGATGTTTGCCAATTGCTTCACGCCTTCGACATCTAATGCCTTGCCTGCAAATGCGCCACCACGAATCACCAACTTGTCGTTGGTCTTCGCGAAGTCGGCTACCACCTTGGCGGCAGCGACTGCATCAACAGAAAAGCCATAGATCAGCGGACCGGTCATCTGGTCCGACACCACCTCAAATGCACTACCAGCGACAGCACGGCGGGCTAAGGTGTTTTTCAACACGCTTAGGTTCACACCAGTGTTGCGCGCTGCTGTGCGCAATTGGGTCATGTCAGCAACCGTGATGCCGCGGTATTCCGCCATCACCAGCGTTTGAGCTTGTGCGGCGAGCGTGGTCACTTCAGAAATGACCGCTTCTTTCTCACTGCGATTCAGACTCAAAGTCTTCTCCTTTAAATGTGTTCGCCAGCTTGTCGCTTTTGAACACGTCACTTTTGCAGCGACCTAACTGTCAGGAAAGAATCCATTCAGCGGGATCGCCATCTGCGTTGGTTGATGGATTAAGTGTGGTCAAGCCACACACCAACGGTCTTGGATGGCCTGTTGCATCTCGCGAGAGTTGCTCCAGCCCACCACTCCAGGCCGTGCCGTGAGGCAAGGCCGAGATTCATAAGCGCTGTTACGCGCTCAGTGTTTGTGTATCGACACGCACGCCCACACCCATGGTGGACGAGACAGCCACTTTGCGCAGGTAAATACCTTTGCTAGAAGCGGGCTTCGATTTGTTGAGTGCTTCAACCAATGCGGCCAAGTTGCCTTTGAGTTTGTCAGCGTCGAATGAACGACGGCCGATAGAGGCGTGCACGATACCGGCTTTGTCAACACGGAACTGCACTTGACCTGCTTTGGCGTTTTTCACAGCAGTTGCAACGTCTGGCGTCACCGTGCCGACTTTGGGGTTTGGCATCAAACCACGTGGACCCAAAATTTGACCCAAGGTACCGACCACACGCATGGCGTCTGGCGCGGCAATCACCACGTCAAACGGCATATCGCCTGCTTTGACCATGGCAGCCAAGTCGTCCATGCCCACGATGTCTGCACCTGCGGCTTTGGCTTCATCCGCCTTAGCGCCTTGTGCGAACACCGCGACACGGGCTGTTTTACCAGTGCCGTTAGGCAACACAACAGCGCCACGCACTACTTGGTCTGACTTTTTAGCGTCAATACCGAGTTGCACTGCCACGTCGATCGACTCGTCAAACTTAGCCGTTGCGCATTCTTTGACGATGCTGATGGCGTCAGTCAATGGATACAACTTGTTGCTGTCGACTTTGCCAACCAAAGCTTTTTGTTTTTTAGTCAACTTAGACATTTACACGCCCTCCACTGTCACGCCCATCGAACGGGCAGAGCCGGCGATGATGCGAACGGCCGCGTCGAGGTCCGCTGCGTTCAAATCTTCCATTTTTGTTTTGGCGATTTCTTCGAGCTGCGCGCGTGTGATCTTGCCCACCTTGTCGACATGGGGACGTGAAGAACCTTTGTCGAGCTTGACGGCCTTCTTGATCAAAGTCGTCGCAGGCGGCGTCTTGATGATGAAGGTGAATGATTTGTCTGCAAATGCGGTGATGACCACAGGCAACGGCAGTCCAGGCTCAACGCCTTGTGTCTGCGCGTTGAACGCCTTACAGAATTCCATGATGTTCAAACCACGTTGACCCAATGCAGGGCCAATCGGTGGCGATGGATTGGCTTTACCAGCTGGCACTTGCAGCTTGATGAAGCCGACGATTTTCTTCGCCATGCTTTTTCTCCTTGCGGGTCATAACGCTTAAGACCTTTCGGACATCGGCTCCCCGGGGGTTAACGACTCTTTTTCAACCACTTAGCACCGAGTCGGGAAGCACTAAGTTTTTTTCTTGCCTGCTGCAGTTTTTTTCAAAACTACAAACACGGATCGAAACAACGTTTAAGTTTTTTCGATTTGTCCAAATTCCAATTCAACAGGTGTGCTACGGCCAAAAATCATGACCGACACGCGCACTTTGTTTTTCTCGTAATTGACTTCTTCGATCGAGCCATTGAAGTCCGTAAACGGACCTTCTTTGACACGAATGAATTCGCCCACCATGAATTCGACTTTGTGACGTGGCTTGTCCGCACCGTCTTGCATTTGGCTGACGATTTTTTGAACTTCAGCTTCAGAGATGGGCGAAGGACGGGTTTTTGCACCGCCTACAAAGCCAGTCACTTTATTGGTGTGTTTGACCAAATGCCAAGACTCGTCGTCCATGACCATTTCAACAAACACATAGCCGGGGAAGAATTTGCGCTCAGCCGTTTTACGCTGACCGTTTTTCATCTCCACGACTTCTTCGGTTGGCACCAAGATGCGGCCGAATTTGTTTTCCATACCAGCGCGCGCAATGCTTTCGCGGATATTGCGCTCCACGGCTTTCTCCATGCCTGAATAGGCGTGCACCACATACCAACGCAAATCTGGGTTGGCAGAAGTCGGTGGGACGGATGGTGCAGGCGAATCCGCCGCCGCGTTGTCGAGGATGTCTGTCATCATTTTTTCCATCCCAAAATCAAGTCGTACAACACCCACTCGAGTGTTTTATCGGTTAGCCATAAAAAGGCCGCCATGATCACCACAAAGCCAAACACGTAAAGCGTCATTTGGGTGGACTCTTTGCGAGTGGGCCACACTACCTTTTTCACTTCACGCCATGCGTCTGAACCAAATGCCACCAACTGGCGTCCTGGAATGGACAACAAGAACATCACGACAGCCGCAATCAGGCCAGCCAGCAAGGCCAACCACTGCACGATGACGCCCTGTGGCGCCAAGGTATAAAAACCCGCCACAGCAGCGACGACCAACAAGCCGACCAAAACCAACTTGGCCTTGTCGCCTGCTGTCGAAACAGTTTCAATATTTGCTGCTGACATGATTGACTGATGTATTCCTGAACCGCTTAATTGATAACTAACACTTGATAAAGACGCAAATTGCGATCTTGCTTAAGACACCAAAGCCCGCCAAACATTAGCGGGCTTTTTTGCCACCTACCGCAAAGCTACAGTGGCAGGGGCGGAGGGAATCGAACCCCCATCGACGGTTTTGGAAACCGCAACTTTACCACTAAGCTACGCCCCTAAGTGAGTACTTAAGCAATGATCTTGGCAACCACACCCGCACCGACGGTCTTGCCGCCTTCACGG
>CAYFLF010000096.1:0-6858 GCA_964343725.1 uncultured Bordetella sp. | reverse complement strand
CCTCACCCAATGTGCTTGGGCGAAGGCGTTCAGCAAGGGGTTGCGTAGAAGTGGTCAAGGCCTCACCACGTCCACCCCCTTTGGTGGCACGAATACAAACTGCGATGCCGCTAAATTGGCGGGGTTGGTATCAAAACGCTCAAAACTGATAACTGAGCGTTGACCCATCGCGTCCAAGATGTCTAATTTGGCCAAGTGTGTAGCACCACCCTCCATGCGAAATCCTATGCGCACACTTTGAATACTGCTCTCTCGCGTTTTGGGCGTGGCTTGCACCCATTGCACACCATCGGCTTCTGATTGATCTTGCAAATGGAATTCTTTTTGCAGTGTCGCGAGATCCGATGCGGTTGCGATCAAAGCGGCGGGCGAACTGCTCAAGGCTTGGGCTTGAGACCGTGCAGTCACTTGTGCGAGATCCACGTCATACCACCACAGCATCGTGCCGTCTGCCACCAGCGTTAAGGGATAAGGCTTTTGATAATCAAACCGAAAACGTGTAGGTCGAATAAATGCGAACACGCCGCTAGATGCTTTACTTTTCGCAGTTTGACCTGCTTTGACTGGAGGTGTCACCACTTGGCTGAAAGTGGCACGACCACTATGCGCTGTTTTCAGAAATGATTCCAAACTCTCTAAGCCACCCGCACATACCTGCAGGGTGGCAGTCAACAGCAATGTTGGTAGGGCGTAGTTGAATTTCATCCGCCTACTCGGTTTACGCATCTCTGATCTAGATTTCACGGTTAGGCACCAAAATTTCGCGTTGGCCATTGCTACTCATGGCGCTGACCAAGCCTGCTTTTTCCATGTCTTCTACCAAGCGTGCAGCACGGTTGTAGCCAATTTTCAAATGGCGTTGCACCAGCGAAATACTGGCTTTGCGATTTTTCAAAACCACTTCAACAGCTTGGTCGTACATCGGGTCTTTTTCGCTGGGGGTATCGCCAAATAAATCGGGGCCCGTCATATTGCCATCCCCATCGACAGTGCCTCCCTCGAGCACGCCTTCGATGTAGTCAGGTTCGCCTTGTGTTTTGAGATAGCTCACCACGCGATGCACTTCGTCGTCACTGACAAACGCGCCGTGGACGCGAATCGGAAAACCAGAACCGCTGTGCATGTACAACATATCACCCATACCAAGCAATGCCTCAGCACCCATTTGGTCCAGAATGGTTCGGCTGTCAATCTTGCTACTCACTTGGAAAGCAATGCGCGTCGGAATATTCGCTTTGATCAAGCCAGTGATCACATCCACGCTCGGGCGTTGTGTCGCAAGTATTAAATGGATACCTGCAGCACGTGCCTTTTGTGCCAAGCGGGCAATGAGTTCTTCAATCTTTTTGCCCACCACCATCATCAAGTCTGCCAATTCATCGATCACCACCACAATGTGCGGCAAACGTTGCAAGGGCTCTGGTTGTTCAGGCGTCAGACTGAAGGGGTTGTCGATATATTCTTCCCGTGCAGCGGCTTCATCGATCTTGGCATTGAAACCTGTGAGGTTGCGAACGCCTAGCTTACTCATCAGCTTGTAGCGTTTTTCCATTTCGCCTACGCACCAGTTCAAGCCATGCGCTGCTTGGCGCATATCGGTCACTACAGGAGCAAGCAAATGGGGAATGCCTTCATAGACAGACATCTCCAGCATCTTGGGGTCGATCATCAGCAAACGCACATCGCGCGCTTCAGCTTTGTAAAGCAAGCTCAATATCATGGCGTTGATACCGACTGATTTGCCAGAGCCCGTGGTACCCGCTACCAACACGTGCGGCATTTTGGCGAGGTCTGCGACAACAGGATTGCCCACAATGTCTTTACCCAGCCCCATGGTGAGCACCGACTTCGCTTCGTTATAAACGTCAGAGCCCAGAATTTCACTCAAACGAATCGTTTGGCGTTTGGCATTGGGCAATTCCAAAGCCATGTAGTTTTTACCAGGAATGGTTTCAACCACGCGTATAGATATCAAAGACAGCGAGCGGGCCAAGTCTTTGGCCAAGTTGACAACTTGCGAACCTTTGACGCCCGTGGCGGGTTCGATTTCATAGCGCGTGATCACAGGACCTGGTGAAGCGGCAACCACACGCACTTCCACGCCGAAGTCTTTGAGCTTTTTCTCAATCATGCGGCTTGTCATCTCTAGCGTTTCTGGCGAGACAGTGTCTTGCCTTATGACCGCGCCATCCAATAAATCAACTTGCGGCAAACGAGAATCCATGATGTCGTTGAACAAAGGTTTTTGCCGTTCTTTGGCCACCCTTGCGCTTTTAGGCATTTCAACTTTTTCTGGCTCCATCACCACGGCGATAGGGGGATGTTCTTCCACTTCTTCTCGCTCGACCAAAACAATTTCTTCGCGCTCACGCGCTGCCACGAGTCCATATGCCAAATCTTGTTCACGCTCTCTGCGCTCGCGCCAAGCTTCAATCCAACCGTCAATCCAAGCGCCTAAGTTTTCTGCAGTCTGGCCCCACGAAAAACGAAAGACCCACGAAGCTCCAACCACACCAAACGCAATGAATACCAGACCCGAACCGTTAAAGCCAAGCCACTGCAAACTAAATGGACCCACCAAATAGCCCAACACACCGCCACTGATGTGGCCGGGCAAGTTGGCTTCAAAGCGGTACATACGCGTCCACTCCAACCCTACGCTTGATACCAATAACAAGACCAAGCCTGCCCAAAAAGCAAAACGTGTATGGCGCCAGCCATGGGTATCAGGCGCCTTGTCAGCATCTGCATCGCTGTCTTCACGAAGGCGATTTGCCAAAGCAGCTAACCATGACACCAAGCCCGCCGCAAAGCACCACCAAACAGAGTACCCCAACAAGAAAAAGCTCAGATCACCCAACCAAGCGCCAAAGCGCCCGCCGAAATTGTGTACGCCTGTACCGTTACCCGAGGTGCTCCAAGCGGGGTCATGTGGTGAATGGGTCAAGAGCGCCAGCAACCAGAAGGTCATGAAAACAAAGCCTGCCGTTAAAGCGATTTCTTGGGCAAAGCGACGAAAGCCAGTGGGTTTGAGGTCGCCGTCAGGGGAATTGGATTGGCGATCGTTATTTAAGGTGTGAAGCGAATAAGTCATGTCTGGAAGTGAAGCTTACCCGAGGGCCATTCCCTCTTAGGAAGCAGGATTGGACGGGGTTCTTACAATCAAAGGTTGATTGTCTCTTCTTAAAAGCATTTTTTCCATGTCTTCCACTCAACACGCACAAGTTTTGATTCTCGGCTCTGGTCCTGCTGGCTATACCGCTGCTGTTTATGCAGCCCGCGCTAACTTAAAACCCGTTTTAATCACAGGAATGGCCCAAGGTGGGCAATTGATGACCACCACCGATGTGGATAACTGGCCAGCAGACGCCCTTGGCGTGCAAGGCCCTGACTTGATGCAGCGTTTTCAACAACATGCGGAGCGCTTCAACACACAAATCGTGTTTGACCACATTAATGAGGTTGACTTTTCCAAGCGCCCTTTCACCCTCAAGGGCGATAGTGGCACTTACACCTGTGACGCACTTATTTTGTGTACCGGCGCCTCTGCCAAATATTTAGGTTTGCCTTCCGAAGAGGCCTTTATGGGTCGTGGCGTATCGGGTTGCGCCACCTGTGATGGCTTTTTCTATCGTGAGCAAGTGGTGTGCGTGGTCGGTGGTGGCAACACAGCGGTCGAGGAAGCCCTGTATTTATCCAATATCGCTAGCAAAGTGCATTTGGTCCATCGCCGTGACAAGTTCAAGGCCGAAGCGATCATGGTTGATAAATTGATGGAAAAAGTAGCAGCTGGAAAAATCGTTTTAGAAACTAACAGCACACTGGATGAAGTGCTTGGCGATACCTCTGGCGTGACGGGTGTGCGCCTTAAAAGCACAACAGACAGTTCGACACGCGAGATTGCCTTGCAAGGCTGCTTTATCGCCATTGGCCACCATCCCAATACCGACATTTTTGCCGGTCAACTTGAGATGAAAGACGGCTACATCGTGACCCGCAGCGGCTTACAAGGCTTTGCCACCATGACCAGCGTGCCTGGCATTTTTGCCGCCGGAGACGTGCAAGACCATGTCTACCGCCAAGCCATTACCAGCGCTGGCACGGGCTGTATGGCGGCCTTAGACGCACAGCGCTTCCTGGAACAAGGCGCGCATTGAGTTTTTGGCTATAATCGTGGGCTTTGCTGGAACTTCCGGTCACTGCCCTTGGGTTTAAAAGCCTCTTGGTTGGTGTCGGCGGCACAGCGATTTCGGGTTACCGCCACCCTATCTGGCGAGGTGAGGGACTGACGTCAGTTGGTTCCGTTATAAAAATCATGGAGTGTCCACATGGCACGCGTATGTGAAGTAACGGGCAAAGGCCCGATGACGGGGAACAATGTTTCCCACGCCAACAACAAAACCAAGCGCCGGTTCTTACCGAACCTGCAATACCGCCGTTTCTGGGTGGAGTCTGAGAACCGTTGGGTTCGTCTTCGCGTGTCTAGCGCAGCTTTGCGCCTGATCGATAAAAACGGCATTGACGCTGTGCTCGCAGATTTGCGCGCCCACGGCCAAGCTTGATTCACACCATTTAAAAGGAAAAGATCATGGCATCTAAAGGCGGACGCGAAAAAATCAAGCTGGAATCCAGCGCCGGTACTGGTCACTTCTACACGACCAGCAAAAACAAGAAAACCATGCCCGAGAAAATGACGATCATGAAGTTTGATCCCAAAGCTCGCAAGCATGTGGAATACAAAGAAACCAAGTTGAAGTAATTCAGCTTTGTCCAACAAAAAACCCGCCTAGGCGGGTTTTTTATTGCCTGTTTTGTTGTCTGTTGTGCTTGGGTTTTATCTATTCAGCGTGGAACCAAATCTTTGGGCACTTGCTTAGACACGAACAGCGCGTAACCCAATGGCAAACTCTTGCAGAGTCGCAATGCCGCTCGCTTCTGCTCGCTTACACCAAGCCTGCAGGTCTTGGGTCAACTGGGCACGCGACATATGGGTGTTGAGCCACAGTTGGCGAAACTCCTCACGCATGGACACCATGGTGTCAATATTGGGCAAAGCAGCGCGCGCTTGGGTAATCTGTTCCATCACACGCGCTGGGATTTTTTCCAAATCACGGTGCATCCAGCGCTTGGCAGCTAACAAGACAGAGTCGGCAGGCAAGGCAGGCAAGGCGGCTATTTCTTGCTTGAGTTCCAAACGCAGTTGACGAGCGTAATTGGCCATCACTTCATAGCGGTTGGCAATCACAGCCTCGAGGGTTTTTTCATCAGCCACAGGCTGTATGTCTCCAAAAGCAAGTTTGGGTGGGGTCTTTTTGACGCTGGCGAGTCCCAGGGCTTGCAAGATGCGGATGTAAACCCAGCCCAAATCAAACTCATAAGGCTTGACCGATAGCTTGGCCGAGGTGGGATAGGTGTGGTGGTTGTTATGCAACTCCTCGCCACCGATGATGATGCCCCAGGGGACAAGATTGGTGCTGGCGTCGTGCGCCTCGAAATTACGGTAGCCCCAGTAGTGTCCTGCGCCATTGATGATGCCTGCCGCCGTCACGGGAATCCACATCATTTGCACCGCCCAAACGGTCAGACCAATGGCGCCAAACAAAGCCAAGTCGATGATCATCATGATCGCTACACCCTGCCAAGAAAAACGGCTGTAGATGTTGCGTTCCACCCAGTCGTCAGGGGTGCCGTGACCATAGCGGTCTAAGGTGTCTTGGTTTTTCGATTCTTTGCGGTACAGCTCAGCGCCCGACAGCAACACCGTCTTGATGCCGTGGATATGGGGGCTATGCGGATCGTCAGCTTGCTCGCATTTGGCGTGGTGCTTACGGTGGATCGCTGTCCACTCTTTGGTCACTTGACCGGTGGTGAGCCACAACCACAAGCGGAAAAAATGCGCAGGCAGTGGATGCAGGTCAAGTGCTCGGTGGGCGCTATAGCGGTGTAAGTAAATCGTGACACTGGCAATGGTGACGTGTGTGAGCGCTAACGTTGCTAAAACAATTTGCCAAGCGGATAAGTCCAACGTGCCGTGGATGAGCCAATTGAGTATGGCGTCAGCCCAAGGCGAGTCTAAAAAAAACATTAGGTGCTTTCGATTCCAAAGATGAAAACATTCTACTTGGCTGTCCAAGCCGCGGCAAAAAAACCGTCACTGGCATGCAGATGCGGCCACAAGCGCAAGTACAAACCGTCCGCCGAACATAGCGAGGCGGCGTCATGCACCTTCAAGGCTTCCAGGGTCTGTGAGACTGACAAGGGTTCAAATTCGGGATGGGCCGCGCTGAAAGCTTGGGCAATCGCCTCGTTTTCTTCTGGCAACAGACTGCAGGTGGCGTACACCAAGCGCCCGCCAGACTTCAACAAGCGCGCGGCGCTGGCCAAGATGGACGTTTGTTTGACCGTGAGTTCTGCCACCGATTGCGGCGACTGACGCCACTTCAAGTCGGGGTTGCGGCGCAAGGTGCCTAGCCCCGAGCAAGGCGCGTCCACCAAGACGCGGTCCATCTTGCCGCTGAGGCGTTTGATGCGGTCATCGCGTTCGTGGGCGATGGCGGCGGGATGCACATTCGACAACTTGCTACGGGCCAGCCTTGGCTTCAAGGCTTCCAGCCGATGGGCCGAAGTGTCAAACGCATACAAACGCCCCGTGCTACGCATGGACGCGCCAATCGCAAGGGTTTTGCCACCCGCGCCAGCGCAAAAGTCGCACACCATTTCGCCGCGCTTGGCGTCCAGTAGCAAGGCCAGCAATTGCGAGCCTTCGTCTTGTACTTCCACAGCACCTCGCTTGAACAAATCGAGTTGCGACAAAGCAGGTTTGCCTTGAATACGCAAACCCCAAGGAGAAAACGGCGT
>CAYFLF010000095.1:6230-6915 GCA_964343725.1 uncultured Bordetella sp. | reverse complement strand
ATCAATAGTGATACCGGCCTTGCAAGAACTCGACGCGATCGACCTTTACAAGGTAGACGCAGCGATGCTCTTGTGTGATGCGACGAGACCAGACATCTGAACCCAAATATTTCAAAGGCTCAGGTTTACCGATGCCAACAAACGGATCTTTCAGAATGGCTCGAACCAACTCAAGCAGTCGCTTGGCTGTGCGTCGATCTGTTTCAACCCAATGTTGGAGGTCCTCAAGAAATTCTGGATGACACACTGCAACCCGATCACCCTCACGCAT
Source organism: uncultured Bordetella sp. (assembly GCA_964343725.1). Taxonomy (GTDB): domain Bacteria; phylum Pseudomonadota; class Gammaproteobacteria; order Burkholderiales; family Burkholderiaceae_C; genus Limnohabitans. The sequence continues at coordinate 6,644 of CAYFLF010000095.1, read as the reverse complement.
CGAACCCCACTTGTTTTTGTAGGTCGGCAACAGTAGTTGGCTCCACAGATTCAGTACGTGCGCGTGTCAGAGCAGTGAGCAGGCGCTGCGCATTTTTAGTTGAACGCAACAGGTGGGCCGTCTCGACAAGACTTTGCAACTCATCTGCCGCAATCATGGCTACATCGCCACCCGTACGGCGGCGCACTAAGATCACCTCGCGGTCATCCACTGCACGGTCCATCAGCGTTTTTAGCTGTTCACGTGCTTGGCTGTAAGTGGTTTCTATGGTCATGGCCGCATCCTTTTTCTGTACAGATTTATTGTACAGGTTTGTATTGGTATCGCAGGGCACGGACTGTTCAAACGCAACTATATAAAGAGGCATCAGTTGCGTAACTGGAGGTCTTCTTGCTGCAAAGCATGAATCAGATT
>CAYFLF010000095.1:0-6220 GCA_964343725.1 uncultured Bordetella sp. | reverse complement strand
TGGTAGTCCTTGTCTGGCCCCCTCGTGGCGAGGTCCGCCGCATTATTAGTATGAGGAAGGCAAATGAACGCGAAAAAAAAATCTACGCCAAGTATTTGGACTGATCAGGACGATGCCCCAGAGCTGACCGAATCATTCTTTGATAAGGCAGATTTGTACGTGGGCAAAACTCTCAAAGCGCGGGGCCGTCCTAAATCGGCAGAACAGTTGGCTACTTCATACCTACGCAAGGGCAAGTTGAAGCGGACATCGAAGCATTGTGAAGCGGACATCGAAGCATTAAAAAAAAGCCAGTAAGACCCTAGACAAATTGCTTGAGGCGAAAGCCGTGGATGTGGAGTCTGTGGTTGCAGACTTCAAAACGGCACGAAAAAAAGTCAGAAGCCCCTCGAAGAAGTCGAGAGTCTAAAAAGTCCCATTGGTCATTAGATTGATATATCCAATAGCGGTTGAATTTACAAATATTTCCACACCCAGTTGTTGTGAAAACATTTCTTCAAATTGTTATTTGTTACTATGCGCAACATGAAAAAAAGCCTTCAGTCTGCATTGATGTTTTCATTGCCGTTAATAGGTTTACTTTTTTTCTGGGAACTTTGTATTCGCTTACTAAAAGTAGACCCAAGGGTATTTCCTAGTGTTGAAGCTGTATTTATTTCAGGACTAGATTCTGTTCGTGATGGAACCATTTTTCATCATGTTGCAGCGAGCTTGGGGCGTGTAGCGGTTGGTACTAGCTTGGCTATTTTGGTCAGCATTCCCTTGGGCATTGCGATGGGTCTCAATCCCATCGTGTCAGAGTTTTTATCGCCACTATTTCGCTTTTTTTCTGTGTTGGCTGGAATCGCTTGGATTCCCATTGCCACACTGTGGTTTGGATATGGCTTTGGTGCCATTACTTTTGTTATTTTTAATGCCGTATTTTTTGTAGTGACTTACAACACCTTGTTGGGAGTCTCTAGCATTCCTATGCCACTGCGGCATGCTGCTGCTTCGCTTGGTGCCAATGGTTGGGCATTACTGACCCAAGTGATCCTTCCAGGCGCATTGCCCAATATCGTGACTGGCATTCGAACTGGTTTAGGTTTTGCTTGGCGTGGGTTGATAGCTGCTGAAATGATTGCGACAAATGTTGGCCTTGGATATATGTTGTTTTTGGCTCGCGATTTTTATAAGACTGAAGTCATTGTCTTTGGAATGATCGTGATTGGAATCATTTGGCTACTAATTGACAGACTGGTGCTCGCACCTCTTGAACGCGCCACGATTGAGCGCTGGGGACTGGTGAGGCGCGCATGAAATTCTTGTTGCACATTTGGTCTATTTACCTTCGGGTCTCTGCGCAAATACCTATCTTGCGCACCATCGTGCCATTCATCCCGCTTCTCATTGCTTGGACACTGGTTACTGAGTTGGCTTTTTTCCCACGCGCCTTTCTTCCGGGGCCTATGGATGTCATTCATGCTTTCGGCACCCTAACTTATAGAGGCGTTCTCACCCAATACTTGGAAGACAGCGTGGTCCGTCTTGCAGTTGGCGCAGCATTTGGCATAGCTCTTGGAATACCTTTAGGGTTGCTGGTTGGATTGAGTGATCGGGTGCGTCAAGCTGTTTGGCCACTGTTGCTATTTTTTCAGGCGATTGGTGATATTGCTTGGCTACCCATTTTGCTAGTTTGGTTTGGTTTTAGTCTCACCACCATGACGCTGGTAATTGTCTACACCGTGTTGTTTCCAATCGTTTTAAACACTTCGTTAGGTGTGCGTTCTGTCTCCACTGACCTACATCGCGCTGCATTGAGTCTTGGTGCCTCTCCACTTCGTGTGATTTGGGAAGTTGTCATACCAGGAGCGTTACCCAACATCATGACAGGTTTACGTAATGGCTTGGGCTATGGTTGGCGCGCACTGATAGCCACAGAAATCATTGTGGGCACGAGCGGTATTGGTTTCATGATGTTTGATGCAAGACGCGCAGGTTCAGTAGTTGAGATATTGCTTGGCATGGTTGTATTGGGAACTCTTTGGTACATAGTCGATAGTTGGGTACTTGCACCAATCGAGCGCGCAACTGGTAAACGTTGGGGCCTTGTTACACAATGAAAAGCTTAATCATTCAGAATCTTTCTAAAACATATTTTGATCCCTATGCGGGGGCCAATGTCACTGCGATTCATGACATATCGCTGCATGTCAAACAAGGAGAGTTTGTTTCTATCGTTGGACCATCTGGTTGCGGTAAAACAACTTTGCTCAATATGCTGGCTGGGTTCATTCCACCATCCGGTGGCTCAATCACCATCGATGACAAACCTATCAAAGGCCCCGGTGCTGATCGGGGCGTGGTGTTTCAATCTTTTGCCTTATTTCCCTGGAAAACCGTCTTAGAGAATGTGGGTTTTGGCCCTAAGATGCGCGGCCTACCCACTGCTGAATGCGATCGTATTGCCCGTGAATTTCTTTCCTTGGCAGGACTAGAGCATGCTGCAGACAGATACCCTAATGAACTGTCTGGTGGCATGCAACAGCGTGTTGGCGTAGTACGTGCCCTTGCAAATAATCCAGATGTTTTATTGATGGATGAGCCTTTTGCCAGCGTTGATGCACAAACGCGCATGACACTGCAAGAAGAACTTACCCGCATATGGCAAGAACGTAGACCCACCATACTTTTTATCACCCACGATGTAGCTGAATCTGTATTTTTGGCAGATCGTGTGGTGGTGCTCAGCAAAGGACGGGTACTAGAAGAATTGCCCATACCCCTTGAGCGCCCTCGTGCTTGGGAGAATTTAATAGAAGACGATACCTTTAAGGCACTGAGTGCCCAAGTACTTCAAAAGGTTCGCTCCGCATGAGAATGTGGCAATCGATTCATCAATCCACGCAAGGCCGTATTGTTTTTGCGTGTGTATTGCTATACGCTGTATGGCAAATTCATTTGGGCGTATCCGCACCTGGCAAAGTCGCAGATGTTTTGCGTGAAGGTAAGGGAAAAGTCAATGTGCAAGTTATCTTGCCATTCGCTCCTGATCGCTTTCATGTCATGGCAATGCAACAGTTTGGACGCGTCTCAGGGACAGAAGACACTTCAATTGAAGTTCGTGGGGTGAAGCGGGATGATTTATCAAGCCTTGCTCGCCCTTTTTGGGTAAAACGTATAGAGCCACTTAAAGGAGACTGAATATGCTTTTTAGAAAAATGCTTTTATGCCTGTGCCTGTTGGTACCTGGGTTTGCCATGTCGCAAGACTTGGTCAAAATGAAAGCAGGAATGGTCGCTGGTATTGATCAAATCGGTTTACCCATTGCATTAGAGCGAGGATTCTTTGAAAAATGGGGGTTAGATGTAACCATCGCCCGCCCCTATGCAACCGGTGTTGACGCATTGAATTCGTTACAAGCTGGTGAAAACGACATCTTGCAAGTTGGCGTTCCAATGATCGGCGCGGTGCTACGCGGAATGGACTTGGTAGCACTTGGCAACTACAGCGGAAGCGCGCACAAACTTGGTGGTGACGCAACCATTGCGTTAATTGCTGGAAGCGGCTCTGGCATCAACAAAGGCGACCTCAAATCCCTTCGTGGCAAAAAAATTGCTGCTTCCTTTGGAACGATCAACCACCTTTATGTATTGGGTTTATTAGAAAAAGCAGGACTCACCCCCGCTGATGTCACCCTTGTCAACACACCTCCACCTGATATGACAGTAGCACTTCTAGCAAAAGGAATAGACGCCTTTGCTTGCTGGGATCCTGTGCCTATCATCGCCCAGAAAGATGTACCTGGCGCGTTTGAAGTTATTCGTGGTGGCGACGTAATTTCTTATGTTGGTTTTAATGTGGCCTTACGCCCTTGGGTTGAAAAGAACGGTGCCACCATTGAAAAGTTTCTTGCCGCAGTATCTGAGGCAGACCAGTGGATGCGCGCAAACCCCAAGGCTGCTGCCCAAGTTGCTACGCGTTGGATCCCTGGACTCAAACAAGATGTTGCAGAAGCTGCCATGCAGTTCAACATTCAGCAAGCAGACCGTCGCTTGTCTATCAACAACTACAAGGCCTTGTGGAGCGCAGAAGATCGTCTTAACCGATTGGGCCTCATCAAATCAACATTTGATGTCAACAAGCATATCGAACCCAAACATATTCTGAAGGTCATGAAAGACCACCCCAGGTTGTTTTCAGACCTACCTACTATCCCTGCCAATGCCATGATTGGCCCCGGATACGTGTTTAAACCATAACTAACCAATAAAACATCAAGGGGCTCTTTAGAGCCCCTTTTCTTTTTAACGCACGAATTGATCTATGTATTCAGCACCGAGTCCCACATCGATGTAATGTTTACGGCACATCTCTATCTTGGTAAATACATCTTCATAACCAGTAGTTTGGCCTTTTTCGTCAACATACACCATAGCGCCGTGGATATTGAATTGGGTAATCATTTCAGGCTCACCGACTACTTCATCCACCACTAGGGTGTGAATTTCGCCGGGTGGTTCATAGACAAAAGAACCAGTCGTTGCAACCCAGTCATGCTCTAAATAACGCCATGCACCTTTGATTACATATCCAGTCACCCAAGAAGGATGAATATGACGCGACAAAACGCCAGATTTACGCACGCGTAGCAAATTACACCAACTTCCAGTGACGGTATTCATCAACAAGGGGCGAAACCAAACATCTTTGGCCTGCGGTACCCAAACCCGCTCATCGTCTGGAATAGCGGGTATGGCTATTTCAGCTTTGATACCGGGTAGTTGAACAATAGTTGTCATAGCAAATATCTTTCATCGTTAAGAAATTAAATAACCACCGTCTACAGGAAGTATGACGCCAGTCACAAATTGCGCATTTGGGCTCGCCAAAAACATCACGGGCCCTACAACATCCGCTGGAGTACCCCAACGCTTCATAGGCGTGCGTGCCAATATGGGGGCGGATCGTTGTGGATCGTCTTGCAACGCCTTTGTAAGCGGCGTGGCAATCCAACCAGGTGCCACAGCGTTGACGCGAATACCGTCCTCCGCGTAAGCAATTGCTAATGACTTTGTCAGTTGGGCGACGCCACCCTTGCTTGCGCTGTACCCGGGGACCAAACCGCCTCCAAAAAAACTCAGCATCGATGCCGTATTCACTATGCATCCCCCCTTAGCTTTGAGCCCTTGACGCGCTGCAGCACATACACGCATAGTTCCGTTCAAATTGATATCTACCGTTCTAACAAATGCTTCGGGCTCTAACTCAAGGGTTCTCTGTATGACCCCAGCGCAGTTCACTACAACATCAAGTTCACCAACGCTCTTGACCAGACTTTGCACTGCCACATCATCCCGTACATCCAAGACGCGAAATTCGATACCCTTATTGACCGAAAGTAAGGATGCACTTTCAACCTCTTGCGCAGTGGCACCTGTAGCGATTACTTGTGCACCGTCCTTAATAAAACCTTGCGCAATGGCTTCTCCAATTCCACTTGTTCCACCTGTAATCAAAATAGATCGATTTGAATTTGTCATTTCTCATTTACTGCGGTAAGCACATACTTTTAAGGTGGGTGAATTATGACTTCCAAACAAGACCCGAGTTGAGCGAAGTAGGTTTTGCACCTTGTCGTTATTTCACCTCTAAGGAATATGATGTTGCTCGAAATAAAGGTTGGTGCAATTGAATAAAACACCCAATCGCTTATCAAAACCTATAGCGGCATTCATAAAGACAAAAAACATTGGTCATCAAATTTGCCGGTTGCACAGAACTTTCAAAGTCAGTATGAGCCTTGGGCAAGTTCGAGTGGATGTAGTTGTTTATGAGATCAGTGAAAAAGTCCTTTAATTAAGAGAATCAATAAGATTTATCTAAAGCAATAAATTCAAATTAAGTTAATACAAAACTCCGCATATAAACTGGCACTTACACTGTTTGTAATGCAAACTAAACCTTGTGCATTTTGCACACTCCCTGCTGAGCGAGTGATTGATTCGAATCACTACGGCATTGTGATACGCGATGGGTTTCCCATTTCGCCCGGGCACACATTGATCATTCCCAAACGACATATTGGATCTTTCTTTGAACTTGAGGCTGAAGAACGCCAAGATCTTTTAAATCTTTTGGAAGTAGCTAAAAAAATATTAGATATCGAATTCCGCCCCAATGGGTACAACATAGGAATCAATGATGGGTCAGCGGCTGGACAAACCGTACCGCACTTACA